>CAYHSI010000133.1:0-6049 GCA_964359225.1 uncultured Anaerolineaceae bacterium | reverse complement strand
AAAGCGGGACGCTGGATCTGCTGCTCTCGCACCCGATTCCCCGCTGGCGCCTGCTGCTGGAAAAGTTTGCCGCGGTCATGGTGTTCAGTGGAATCGCGATCGGCGCCGGCTTGCTCGGCCTGATCCTCGGGACCCTCTTCGTAGAGGAGAACATCGATTTCGGCAATCTGGCTGGGGCGGTACTGAGCATCTGGCTGCTGACCTTACTCTTCGCCACGTTGAGCCTGGCGCTCACCGGAGTGGGGCTGCGCCGGGGTGCGGCGGCCGGCATCGGGGCGGGCGTGGCGGCGCTTACCTTTCTGATCGATACCCTCGGTCCCTTGGCAGATCTACCCGAGGGTTTGCGCCGCGTGAGTCCCTGGTATTACTACGACGGTGGATCGGCGCTTAGCGAAGGTCTTTCGCTGGGGAACTCCGCGTTGCTCGCCGGGCTAGTGATCGCGTTCCTGGCGGTCGCACTCGTTGGGTTTCAACGGCGAGACCTGGCGGTCTGACTTAGAGCTCGGGGGTCGTTCCAGACAGGGCGCCGACCTCGGCGCCCTGTCTGCTTCCCGGCAGCAGACTTGCGGAAAGCGACTCGGAAAGTAAGATTGTTGGTCGTGATTGGAAACTGTACAGGATGAGCCCGGGAAGAGTACGGGGAGCGGCGCTTCTGGTCCTGCTGGCCGCCCTGACGGCCCCTTCCGCCCCCGCGCGGGCGCAAGCCGGCGGACGCTATTACTCCGAAACCGGCCACACCCTCAGTGCCACCTTTGAGTTGTTCTACGACACTCGGGGTGGGCCTGAAATCCTCGGCTATCCGATCACCGAAGCCTTTGTCGATCCGTTCTCCGGCTTGCTGGTCCAGTATATGGAAAACGCCCGGCTTGAATTGGCTCCCGACTTGGAATCGGAAGAGCTGCAGGTGCGGGTCGCCGATCTCGGCGTCTTGATCGGCGGATGGGATCTCCCGCTTCCGGCCAGTCGGTTTCCCATCGGCCACTCCCCGGGATGCCGTTTCTACGAGGATTCCGGCCATCAGGTCTGCCATGCCTTCCTGGATTTCTATGAGAGCCATGGCGGGCCGGGAGTTTTCGGATTTCCCATCAGCGAATTCCGGATCGAACAGGCGCGGGTGGTTCAGTATTTCCACGATTTCAGGCTGGATTGGTACCCAGAGGCCGAAGATGGGCGTCCCATCCGGATCGCACCGCTCGGTCGCTCGCACTTCGACCGGATGGGTTACTCCCCTGACCTGCTCGCGCCGGTGGATCCGGCTGACCAGGGGCTGTATTCGATCCTTGCGCTGCGACCCAGCGCCTCCGTGCTGAATCCGCTCTTGGGGGCCGGAGAGACCCAACGGGCGTATCTGATCGTCAGCGATCAGAACAACCGGCCCGTAGCCGGTGCGGCCGCGTTGCTGACCGTGTACCTGCCGGACGGGCTGCAGTTCAAAATGATGCCGCTGACCGACCGCAATGGGGTGGCCCAACTGGAGTTGCAGCTGGACAGCCAGCCGCCGGGGACTCGGATTGCGCTGGAGTACACGGTCGTGTACGAAGGACTGTTCGCCCTCACCCGCGATTCGTTTTACGTCTGGTGGTGACCGCTCCCGCCCAATAATTTGTGATACGATCTGCCCTACCTACCGTTCGGTAGGGCGAGGGGAGCAGTCCTCGGCCGATGCAGCGGGAGGACATCATTCTTGCGGCCGCCCAGGTCTTTCGCCTGAAGGGCTATCACGCCGCGTCCATGCAGGACATCGCCGAATCCGTCCAGCTGCAGAAGGGCAGCCTCTACCACCACATCCACAGTAAGCAAGAGGTGCTGTTGGAGATCCTCGATCGGGCCCTGGACGCGCTGATCGCCGATCTGCAGCCAATTGCTGACTCGGACCTCCCGCCGGGCGAGAAGCTGCGGGCCGCGATGCAGTCCTACATCGCCCGCATGACACGCAACTCCGACCTGGCAGCCGTGCTGCTGCTCGAACACCGCAGCCTGCAGCCCGCCCTTCGTAAAGCCCACGTCGCCCGCAGGGACCGATTTGAATCTCTCTGGCGCCAGATCGTCCGAGAGGGTATCCGCCGCGGCGACTTTCATCCAATGGACGAGTCGGTCGTCACCTTCGCCCTGCTCGGTGTTCAAAATTGGCTGATCACCTGGTACCAGGAAGGCGGGCGGTACCGGCCCGATCAGCTGGCAGCCCAATTCGCTCAACTCTTTCTCACCGGGCTCGCACAGAATTCCAAGCCCACATGAAGGCTCAGCCTCAGGCATTCATCACCCGGGCCGGCGCCCGAATCTACCGGATCCCGCTGGAGCTGTTCCCTCAACTCGAAGGATTCGCGCACGTGGTGGTCACCGACCAGCTGGTTGCGCTGATCGATGCTGGTTCCGGTTTCGGTGAGTCCAATGAGCAGTTGGAGGCCGGCCTGGCCAGCCTCCGCTCCCTCTACGGGGAGCCGGTTGGTTGGTCCGATCTGACCCACATCCTGATCACTCATGCTCACATCGACCATTTTGGCGGGTTGCCGTATGTACGCGAGCGGACAGACGCGCCCATCGGAATTCACGAACTAGACCGCCGGGTGATCACCGGATACGAGGAACGGTTGGCCACCGTCGCCGGTCGGCTGGGCCGTTTCCTCGCCGAGGCCGGGGTCGAGCCCGAAGAACAGACCGACCTCATGGATCTCTATCAACTCGGGAAGCAGCTCTATGCTTCGATGCCGGTGGAATTCACCTTCGAGGCGGCCGGGATGGGTTTGGGTCCGCTCGAATTCGTTCACGTTCCCGGGCACTCGCCGGGGCAGGTCCTGATCCTGCTCGATGAGCTGATGTTGTCAGGCGACCACATCCTGGCCGAAATCAGCCCCCACGTCGCTCCGGAGCGGCTGAGCCTCAACACCGGGCTCGGCCATTACCTCGATTCGCTCAAGCGTACCCGTCCGCTGGCCGGCCGGACCCGGCTGGTGCTTGGCGGCCACAATCCACCCTTCACCGACCTGGCGGGTCGGGTTGACGAGATCTGGGAGCTGTACCGCGGGAGGCTGGCCCGAGTGCTTGAACTCACCAGCTCTGCCCGCTCAGTGGCTGAGATCGCGCAAGAACTCTTCGGCAAGACCGGTGGATACCATCGGCTCTTGGCCTTGGAAGAAGCCGGCGCCTACGTGGAGTACCTGCACCAGCGTGGGTCACTGGGCGTTCCGGATTTCGAACGACTGGAGCGAGAGCAAACGGGCCCGGTTCGATATCAACGGGTGGAGGGGGAGCCCGATCAGGTTCTCAATCTCGCAGCTGCGTCGGCTGAGATCGGAGAGCGCCATTTACGGATTTGAACCGACCGAGGAACAACGGATGCTGGTCGAGGCGGTCCGGCGCTACGCGGCAAACGACCTGCGTCCGGCCGCCCATGAAGCCGACGAGCGCGGGGAGCTTGCTCCTGGCCTGATCGCCAAAGGTTGGGAACTGGGGCTGCTGCAGGCCAGCGTGCCTGAGCGTTTCGGAGGATTCGGGGACCGCTCGGCCGTGAGCGGAGTGCTAGCCGCGGAGGAACTGGCCTGGGGTGATCTGGCGGGGGCGTTGGCGATCCTGACCCCCAATGCCTTCGCGCTGCCGGTGCTGCTTGGCGGTAGCGATGAGCAGAAACAGAACTGGATCCCGGAAGTAGTCGGCTCGGGTTGGCGACCGTATGCCGCCGCGCTTTTCGAGCCGCATTTCGATTTCACATCAGGCGAGCTGCGCACAATGGCCACGGCCGAGAATGGCGGATACGCCCTTTCCGGCCGGAAGACTCACGTCCCCTTCGCCTCGCAGGCCGAGCACCTGCTGGTATTTGCCGAGCTGGATGGATCGCCCCAAGCCTTCGTCGTGCCGCGGGCGGCCGAGGGCCTGCAGATCGGTGAGCGGTTGCAGCTGCTCGGACTCCACGCGCTGCCTCTTTTCGAAGTGGCGCTGGATCAGGTCCGGGTCCCGGCAGAGGCCCGTTTGGCCCACCTCGACTTTCCGGTGATTCTGGCCTCGTTACAGGTGGCGATTGCCGCGGCGGCGATCGGCGTGAGCCGGGCCGGGTTTGAATACGCACTGCAATACGCCAAGCAGCGGGAGGCCTTTGGCGGCCCAATCGCTCAGAAGCAGGCGATCGCTTTCATGTTGGCAGAGATGGCGACCGAGATCGATGGAGCCCGGCTGATGGTCTGGGAGGCAGCCTGGCAGTTGGATCACGGGCTCCCTGCCACCAAGTCGGCATACCTGGCACTGCTCGGGGCAGCCGACACGGCAATGATGGTCACCGACCGGGCGGTGCAAATCCTGGGCGGGCATGGGTACATTCGGGATCATCCGGTCGAGCGCTGGATGCGGGACGCTCGCGGCATTCAAACTTTCCTCGGACTGGCCATGGTATGAGCGGCGAGTGGAGCTCGAGATGATCAGCTTCGAGACCCCCAAGTCGATCCTGGAAACGGTGACGATGATCGAGGCGGTGGCGACCGAGATGATGCGGCCGGCAGCCCGCTATTACGACGAGCACGAACACGAGAGCCCGTGGGAGTACATCAATTTCATGCACGCCGCACTCAAGGCCGCCGGCGGGCTGACGATGGCTCCCAGTCCGTCAACTGAAGATGGAACACCCCGGCAGGACTACCAGCGCCTGGCGCATTATATTGAAGCGCTCTCCTGGGGAGACGCCGGACTCTATCTGTGTACACCCCGCGGCGGCCTCGGGGCAGCCGCGGTCTCAGCCACCGGAACTCCGGAGCAAAAGACTCGCTTTCTGGACCGGTTCAACGGCGACAAGCCGATCTTCTCTTCCATGGCGATCACCGAGCCGCAGGCCGGCTCCGACACGGCGGCGATCAAGACCACCGCCGTTCGGGACGGCGACCACTGGGTGCTCAACGGGGAGAAGATCTTCGTCACCGGGGGGCAGAAATCCTTGGTGGATACCCCCGGGTTCGTGGTCGTGTGGGCAACGATCGATCCGGCTGCCGGCCGGGAGGGAATTCGGTCGTTCGTCGTGGAAGCCGGTACGCCGGGCTGCACGGTCACCAAGCTCGAGGAGAAACTTGGCATCCGGGCCAGCGACACTGCGGCAATTCTGTTGAATGACTGCCGGGTGCCCCTCGACAACATGCTCGGGAGCATTGAAGCGAAAGCGCGATCGGTCGAAGGCTACAAAGGTGTGCTGCGAACCTTTGCGGCCACCCGCCCGTTGGTTGCCGCCTCCGCCCTCGGGATCGCCCGAGCCGCCCTTGAGTTCTTAAAGGAGGCTCTTGCCGAACAGGGCGTTGAGATTCGCTACGGGCTGCCCCGCAGCCGGATGACCAACCTCGAGCGGGAAGTGATCGATATGGAGATCATGCTTCGTTCGGCCTGGCTGCTCACCATTCGGGCGGTCTGGATGGCCGATAGCCAGGTGCCGATCACCGCCGAAGCCTCCATGTCCAAGATCAAAGCCGGCGATGCCGTCGTGCGGATCACTCAGAGGGCGGTCGAGCTGTTGGGACCGATCGGGTACTCCCGCGAGCACCTGCTGGAGAAGTGGTTCCGGGATGCCAAGATCAACGACCTGTACGAAGGCACCGGTCAGATCAATCGACTGATCGTGGCCCGGCGCATCCTGGGTTACGGTCGGAAAGAACTGAACTAGTGGCCGCCGTTGGAGAATCGTGTGACCTATCGGATTGAGCAGGTGGCCGTGCTGGGCGCCGGAACCATGGGGGCGGGCATCGCCGCTCACCTGGCAAATGCCGGAATCCGGGTCCTGCTGCTGGATCTCACCCCGACCGAATTGACCGAGGAAGAGCGATCGAAGGGCCTAAACCTGGCAAATCCAGCGGTGCGCGATCGAGTGGTGCGCCAGGGTTGGGAGCACTGTCTGGCCGCCCGCCCAGCCAACCTCTTCAGCGAGCGGCGGGCCGAGCTGGTCTCACTCGGCAATTTCGACGATGACTTTGCTCGAATAGCAGAAGTGGATTGGATCCTGGAGGCCGTGGTAGAGCAGTTGCCGGCGAAGCAGTCGGTCATGGCCCGGATCGAAGCCCTGCGCCGCCCGGACAGCATTGTC
>CAYHSI010000132.1:0-6122 GCA_964359225.1 uncultured Anaerolineaceae bacterium | reverse complement strand
GAGCGCGTCTCAATGGCATTGAGAAGGTCGTGGGTTCGAATCCCACTGGGTCCACCTACAATCCAGCAAACAGTTCATAGCCGCACCATCATCTAGCAGGCGAACGAGTGGCCCGGAGTTGGTCCGGGCAATCAGGGTGGAACCGCGCAGCGCCCCTTCGTCCCTGAAACGGCGAAGGGGCGTTCTCCGTTCTGGGCGAAGGGATACCCGGGTAGGGAGGACGAAGTGACCGAGGCAATCAGCAGCAGGCAGCTCATGGTCGATCGCTATGATCCAGGCGCGATCGAGCCGAAGTGGCGGGAACGCTGGGAACTCGACGGGCTGTATGCCGCTCGGGTCGATCCCAAGCGTCGGAAGTTCTACTTCCTGACCATGCTCCCCTACACTTCCGGCAACCTGCACATCGGCCACTGGTACGCCATGACCCCCTCCGATGCGCGGGCCCGCTACCTGAGCCGCAAAGGTTACAACGTGATGTATCCGATCGGCTTCGATGCCTTTGGGCTGCCGGCCGAAAACGCCGCGATCGATCACAACACCCATCCCAAGCTCTGGACTTACGCCAATATCGACCGCATGCGCGGACAGTTGCGCAGCATGGGAGCGATGTGGGACTGGTCCCGGGAAGCAGTTTCGTCTGATCCGGAGTATTACCGCTGGACCCAGTGGTTCTTCCTGCAGCTCTTCAAGCATGGCTTGGCGTATAAGAAGATGGCACCGGTGGACTGGTGCCCAAAGGACCAGACGGTGCTGGCCCGCGAGCAGGTGATCGGCGAGGAACGAGTCTGCGAACGCTGCAAGACTCCCGTAGTCAAGAAGAATCTGGAACAGTGGTTCTTCCGGATCACCAAGTACGCCGACGAACTGCTGGACTTCTCTCATCTGGATTGGCCGGAGCCGGTGCGGCTCTTGCAGACCAACTGGATCGGGAGAAGCGAGGGCGCCAAGGTCACATTCCGGATGGAGGCCGAAGACGAGATTCCGATCTTCACCACCCGGCCGGATACGTTGTGGGGAGCTACTTTCATGGTGCTGGCGCCGGAGCATCCATTGGTGGAGATCCTGACTACAGCGGAACAGCAGCACGCCGTGCGCAAATATGCGGAGAAGACCGCCCGGCAAACCGATATCCAGCGCGAGGCAGTGGATAAGGAAAAGACCGGCGTATTTACCGGCGGATATGCGGTCAATCCGGTGAACGGTGAGCGCATCCCGGTCTGGGTGGCAGACTACGTGCTGATGACCTACGGCACCGGTGCGATCATGGGGGTGCCAGCGCACGACGGGCGCGACTTTGAGTTCGCCCGCAAACATGGGCTTGAGGTCCGACCGGTGATCCTGCCTGCGGAGAGCGGCATGCCCGATGGGGCCACGATGAAGGAAGCGCTGGTCATCTACGGCGAGATGATCAACTCCGGCCCGCTGACCGGAACCCCGCAGGGGCGGGCGATAGAGGCACCCATTGGCTACCTGGAGCAGCACAACCTGGGCGAGCGGGCAGTGGGCTATCGGCTGCGGGACTGGCTCATCTCCCGTCAACGGTACTGGGGCGCCCCAATCCCAATCATTCACTGCCCGGTGCATGGCCAGGTTCCGGTCCCGGATGAGCAGTTACCGGTGCAGCTGCCGGAAGATGTCGAATGGCTGCCGACTGGACAGAGTCCGCTCAAGCTGCATCCCAACTGGAAACAAACGATCTGTCCAATCGGCGGCGAACCGGCCGAGCGCGACACCGATACCATGGATACCTTCATGTGCTCCTCCTGGTATCACCTGCGCTATCTGAGTCCGGACTACTCGCAGGCTGCGTTCGATCCGGAGCAATACGACTACTGGATGCCGGTCGACACCTATACCGGGGGAGCCGAGCACGCCACGATGCACCTGATCTACACCCGGTTCTTCCATAAGGCCCTGCGCGACATGGGTATCGTCCGGGGTCCGGAACCTATGATCCAATTGCGCAATCAGGGCCATATCTTGGGATCCGACGGGTCTCGGATGAGCAAGTCCCGCGGCAATGTAATCGATCCGGACGAGCAGGTGCGTGAGTACGGAGCCGATTCGGTCAGAGCCTATTTGATGTTTGGCTACCGGTGGCCGGAGGGCGGACCCTGGAAAGCGGACAACATCCATGGGGTGGTCCGCTGGGTGAACCGGGTGTGGACCTTGGTACTGGAACCGGCCGGAGCGGCGGCAGTCGACCCGGATCCGGCGGGACAGCGGGAGCTGATCCGCAAGACCCACCAGACCATCCGAGCCGTATCAGACGACCTGGAGAACTTCGCGTTCAATACCGTCGTTTCCGAGCTGATGGAGCTTACCAACTCGATTGCCGAGGCCAAGCAGCTGGGGCTGGCCGGCTCTGCAGAGTTCAACGCGGCGATCGAAGCCCTGCTGCTGTTGATGGCGCCGGTGACTCCCCACATCGCCGAAGAACTGTGGGAGCGGTTGGGCAAGCCCTACTCGATTCACAACCAACCCTGGCCAGAACACGATCCGGAACTGGCCAAGGAAGAGATGGTCACCCTGGTCATTCAGGTGAACGGGAAAGTACGCGATCGCCTCTTGGTGCCGGCCGGAATCCCCGAAGCCGAGGCCCGCGAGCGGGCCCTCGCCAGCCCGGTAGTGCAACGTTACACGCAGGGCAAACAGGTGAAGGACGTGATCGTTGTCCCAGACCGGTTGGTGAACATCGTGATCGACTCGTAGGGTCTTCGAGGCGGATCGCTATAATACCCAATCTTGCCAGGATCTTGCGATGGACGGCGAAAAGAGGACTATTCCTGTCGATAGCCTTCTTGGCTAGTTGCGGCAGTCGTCCGAGTCCATCACCAGAGCCAACCGCGACAAGCAACATCCCCGAGCTTTCACCATCGCCGCGGCCTTCGGCCACGCCGGCCTTGCCGGATCTCGTCGTGATCTCGGTTTCGGCCAACTGGGGCATCCTCGATGACTGCGTCAGTTTTGACTCTGCGTTTCTCAGCGTGGATATCGAGATAGCGAACATCGGCTCGGGGCGGGCCGGTTTCTTTGGAGTCGCAGTTGGTCCGTATCCGTCGGAGTTCATCGATGAAGGCCTTGAGGCAGGGGAGTCGTTGTTGGTGCATGTCTCCGAATTCCTGACCGAAGATGAAGGGGTCAGATTGGACCAACAGCTGGGGATCGCCACGGTTGACTACCTCGACCAGGTCCAAGAGAGCAACGAGTCCAACAACTCCGGGCGGGTTCAGCCGGAGCTTCCAATCGGAATCGAACTCTGCGCGGCCCCCGAACCGGTGCTAGGAGCGGACCTGCGACCCATCCCACTACTCCCTCCGGGTCAGCCCTTGAATTTCGTGAGCATCGACATGATCGACGCCAGCCGGGGGTGGGGGAGCGTCGGAGTGGGTGAACAAGACCAGCATGTGGTGCGGACCGAAGATGGCGGGCGGGCCTGGATCGACGTCAGCCCACCCGAGTTGTCCTATGGTCTCCAGGAGTGCGGGGCCCATGCGAATGTCGAGGTGGTGGATGCAACTACGGCCTGGGTCGGCTACGAGACCGTGGTGGATCCCTCGGCCGACTTCTGCTGGTTGGGTCCAGTGACCGACGTTTGGAAAACTGAGGATGGGGGCCGAACCTGGCAACTAAACTCATTTGTGCCACGGGAGCACGATGCAGGTGGCATACCCAGTTCCGGCTTCCCCGAATTCGAGTTCCTTGACTCCAAATACGGTTGGGCCCTGCGGGAATTTCTGCTCGGCGCAGGTTCGACTGAGGTCGAGCTTTACATGACCAGCGATGGGGGTCTGACTTGGCAGCTGCTTCCAGGAGAAGAATTGCATCGGGTTAGCGGCTTCGATTTTCTTGATCTGAAGCACGGCTGGGCGACGATAAGCTACGAATCTGGTTACTTGCCTCCCTGGCTGGCCCAGACCCACAATGGCGGGTCGAGCTGGGAGTACAGCGAGGTCCCCCCGCCAGCCGACACCGACAGCTACTCTGATTGCGAGCTCTTCTCCCCAGCCATGCGTTCCCCAACCGCCGGCCAGGTCACTCTCAAGTGCGAGACCGATCGTCTTGAGCTCGACTGGTTTTCATACGAGACCGTCGATAGTGGACAGACTTGGGAAGTGACATCGCTCCCCGGCCAGCCCGAACAGCTCGTCTCTGCCTCCGTTGGTTGGAAGCGCGACATAGCGCCGGAAGAGGAGCAAATCGAAACCGATCCAAGCGCCAGCACCTGGGATTTGTCCTGGACATTCGACGCGGGGCAGAGCTGGTCCAAATTCGGAACAGTAGAACTGATCTGGGGTGGAAACTTCGATTTCATCAATTCACAGGTCGGGTGGGCCGTGACCCCGATCAGCGAAATCGAGAACGCGTTGATCCAGACCCGCGACGGGGGTCGAACCTGGCAACCGGTGCAGCCGGTGACTGCGGATCGTACGATCCCAAGTGAGCGCGGTCAACCCCCGCTCATCTTTGCGCCGACCGAGTTGCAGGCGCTCACTTCCCTCACGATGAGGGAGGTGGAGTTGCTGCAGGAGCTGCCGGACGCGGGAGTAACTGGGCTGGCGGTCTACCCGCCGTATGACCTGCTGCTCACCAGCCACCAGGATGGGACGGTCACCCTGTGGGGTCTGACCGGCGCTCAATATGGGAGGGTGTTCCGGCCTCACTCGGATTGGGTCTACGACCTCGTAGTCGCCGAGGTGGGCGGCATATTTGTTACTGCCTCCAAGGATGGGCGGTTGCGGTTCTGGCTGTTTAGTGGCCCCTGGGAGGTCGAGACATTCACAGGGCTCGGCGGCGAGGTCTCCAGCGTGGCTACCAGCCCCGGCGGGCACGTAATTGCCTCCGCCGGTCAAGACGGCGCTATCAGCGTTTGGCAGCTGGACGACCTCAATTTCGTCTCGGTCGGTCCTCCCGTCAAAGAGCTGGTGGGCCATGCGGGATGGGTGTGGGATCTGGCCCTCTCACCAGACTTCCTAACGTTGGCCTCCGGCTCGGTGGATCGCACGATCCGATTGTGGAACCTTGCGTCTGGGGAACCGCTCGATACGCTGACGGCCCATAACGCAACGGTTGGGGCGGTGGCTTTCTCACCCGACGGGAGCCGATTGGCATCCGCGGCGTGGGACGGATCGGTCATCTTGTGGGACACCGAGACCTGGCTGCCGGTGAGCGAATCGAAAGAGCATGGCGGCCGGGTCTACTCGCTGCACTTTTCTCCGGACGGATCGCTGCTGGCCAGCGGTGGGAACAATGGGGAGCTGATCCTGTGGAGCGCGGCGAACGGCGAGCCGCTGCGGACGCTGCAGGTGGGCGAGGGAGCCGTGCGGGCGGTGCTGTTCACCCCGGACGGCCGCCTGCTGCTGACCGGCTCAGATGACGGGTACCTCGGCCTATGCGGAGTCCGGCCGTAAGTAGTATCGAACGACGCTTGAGGAGAACGGAGGGAGCGCATGAGTGACAGGCAGCGCGAGGTGGTCATTCCGGCCGGGGGCGCCAAACCGCTCGGACCGTACTCGCCGGGAATTCGGACGGAGGGATTCGTCTTCGCTTCCGGCACGATCGGGCTGGACCCCGCAACCGGGACGCTAGCGGAGGGCGGGATTGAAGCTCAGACTCGGCAGGCGATCCAGAACCTCAGCCGGGTGCTCGAGGCCGGCGGGAGTTCGCTCCAGCAGGTGGTGAAGACCACGGTCTTCCTGCTCGATATGGGCGATTTCGCCAAGTTGAACGAGGTGTACGCAAGCTTCTTTGGCGACGAACCCCCGGCCCGCTCGACGATCCAGGTCGCCGCACTGCCGGGGGGAGCCTCGGTCGAGATCGAGGCGATCGCGCTCCGATGAACTCGAGGACCAATGTTCATCCAAGCAGGCCCAAGTGCCCTTCAAGGTTTTTGAACCGCTGAACTGGATCCAGAGCGCCGGCCCGGTGCTTCTACTAGGCCTGCTGGCCGGCTGCCGCGGGAGCGCAGTCGCCACGCCCCCGCCGGCGCCCCCCGAGGCGACGGCGCACCCCCTGCCTAGTCCGCGAGCCCAGCCGATGCCGAATCTGCCGGACCTCGTCGTCGCTGAAGTCAGCTATGAGTGGGATCTACTCGAGGACTGTTTCAGCTACGGAACGGCCTA
>CAYHSI010000131.1:0-6150 GCA_964359225.1 uncultured Anaerolineaceae bacterium | reverse complement strand
AGCGCGGTGAGGAAGGCCGATGACCCTCCGCGCCCGGCAAAGACAAACACCGCCGCCAGCGGCATGAGCAGCAACGGCAGGAGCGCCAGCAGCAGCACGGTGACCGGCAGCGCGGCCGAGCCGCCGGTCGCAGCGCGCTTGGCAGAGGCGCTCACCGCCCGATCTCCTCTAACACTTGCCCTCGCCATAGTCCATCGATGATCTCGGCCTTGGCCTGCGGCCATCCTCCCAGATCGGCAACCGTGAATGGGTCATCGATAACCCCGAAGTCTGGGTTGGCGGCGTTGAGCGAATCGGTGACGCTGCGGAATCCATAGGCCACAAAGACCTGCTGAGCAGGATCCCCCCATAGGAACTCGACGAAAGCCTGGATGAGCTGCTCTTCATCGGATTGGATGTTCCGGTCGAGGGCGACGACGATGTGCTCGCTCAGAATGGTGCTGGTCGGGTAGACGATCGCGGCCTGGAGCCGGCCACGGCCCAGGTCGTAGATCGCTTCTTGCTCGTAGGTGATCAACGCGTCGCCGAATCCGCTCTCGAACTGAGTGCGTGCCCCGCGGGCCGAGGCGGACTGGGCGACCACGTTGCGCCAGATCCCCAAGAGCTGTTGATAGGCCTGCTCGGGGTCGCCGGTCCGTCGCAGCGCGGAACCGTACTCGGCCAGGATCGCCCACTGCGCGCCGCCCGAGGTCAGCGGGTCCGGATGGACCACCCCGATCCCTGGCCGGGCCAGGTCGGCGAAATCGTGGATGGCTTTGGGATTGCCGGGCCGAACCAGGATGATGAAGGGGCTCCGATTGAGAACTCCGGCGTGAGGCAGTTCGCTCCAGGTTGGCCCGGCGAGCACGCCCGCCTCGGCCAGGCGGAGCGCATCCAGCTCCAGCGAGAGAATGGCCAGGTCGGCGGGCACCCCCAGGATCATCTGATTCGTGATCGTACCTGAACCGGCGAAGGATGTGGCGAATTCAACCCTTTCGCCGTGCCGCTCTTGCCAGCCCGCTTGAAAAGCGGGAAGCACACCTTCGTTCATCACTTCACCCAGGATGCTGAAACCGTAGACGACGATCGTCCGGGGTTGCGACCCGCGCCCGACCGGCAGCCAGGGCCAAACCGCATAGAGAGCGATGGCGCCGACGGCCGCACCATAGCCGGCCAGCCGGGTGAGCCGAACCCAGTTGACCCGTCGGGCGCTGGATGGGAGAGTGTTCACGCTGGCGTGCCCATCCTACCAGACCTCCGCCACAATCGAGCCATCGCCCCTCCACAATGCCTCCACAATCGCCGGGCACAATGGCTCACGGCTTGACACTGGAGGAGGTTTCAATGATTGGAATGCGCAGGTTTGGAGTGGTGCCCGGGATCGTGCTGGTTGTGCTCATCGTCCTCGGCGCGGCCGGGATCGGCTGGCTGGCGTACAACGCCGGGGTGGAGAACGGACTGGCACAGTCGGCGGCCGGCGAGGCACCCATAGGCCCTCCGGGATATTGGTACGGATTGCGGCCTTTCGTTCCGGGCTTTGGGCTGCTCGGCTGCCTCGTACCAATCTTCTTGTTCTTCCTGTTCACCGGGGCGATGCGGATGGTCTTCTGGCCCTGGCGAATGGGAATGTGGGGCGGACCGCGAGGCAAGTTCGGCCGAGGAGGCTGGAGACAGCACTTCGATGAGGAGCGTGAAGAGTGGCATCGGAAGGCCCACTCCGCCGGCGAAGACCCGGAAGGGGAACCTAAGGCCTGAACCGCGGACCGATCGTTGCGTTCGGCAAGGCTTCGCGGTTGAATTGGATTTCCCATGCGAACCGTGCTGATCGTGGAGGATGAGGCGAAGATCGGGAAGCTGGCCCGCGATTATCTCGAGCGGGCCGGCTTCGCGGTGATATCGGCCGCGGATGGCAAGGGGGCGCTCAAGGCTTTCCACTCCGCCCGACCGGACCTGGCCGTCCTCGATTTGGGCCTGCCGGGGATGGACGGGCTCGATGTATTGCGGGAACTGCGGCGCGAGTCGAACATTCCGGTCATCATCTTGACCGCCCGCGGCGAGGAGTCCGATCGGCTGGTCGGTCTGGAGCTGGGAGCCGATGACTATGTGGTCAAGCCCTTTAGCCCGAAGGAGCTGGTCGCTCGAGTCAGGGCCGTGCTGCGGCGGGCCGAAGGCGCGGCGGTTGGCGGAGCAGAGATCCTCCGGGTCGCAGACCTGATGCTGGACCTGCCGCGAATGGTCCTCACCGTTGGCGGACGGCCGGTGGAGCTCACGTCGACCGAATTTCAGCTGCTGGCCTCCCTGGCTCGCCAGCCGGGCCGGATCTTTACCCGGGTCCAACTGTTGGAATCGGTCCACGGGGTCGCGTTTGAATCCTACGAACGAGCGATCGACACTCACATCAAGAATCTCCGCCGCAAGATCGAGCCCGATCCTCGCCAACCCCGCTACCTGCTTACGGTCTACGGTGTGGGCTATCGGATGGCCGAGCCATGAGTCCGCGCTGGGGCGGTCCGCCGGTCCGGTTTCCACCCTTCCCTCGCCAGGAACCCGGGTGGTGGCCCGAGGGAGAGCACTGGCCGCCGCCCGGCTGGCGCCGACGGCGCGGGCCCTTCCTGTGGCGGGCAGGGGCGTTCTTCTTCTTTATGATCACCGCCGGCGGCGCGGCCTGCATCGGGACCCTGTGGCTGCTCGGCATGCTCGGGGATTCCGGCCCGCCCAGCTCGTGGTTGGCAATGCTGCTCGGGGCCGTGCTGCTGGTCACGTTGTTGGGGGGACTGCGTCGGGCCGCGCTGCCGCTCGGCGATTTGATCGAAGCCGCCGGGCGGGTCGAAGAAGGCGACTACTCAACCCGGGTCGCGCCGCGTGGCCCCCGGGACCTGCGACTGCTGGGCCGGGCCTTCAACGACATGGCCGAGCGCCTGCAGCTCACCGCGACCCAGCGGCGCAACTTGCTGGCGGACCTGACCCACGAACTGCGTACGCCGGTTTCCGTGATTCAGGGAAACCTGGAGGGCATGCTGGACGGGGTGTACCCGGCCGACCCGGCCCATCTGAATCCCGTCTTGGAAGAGGTGCGTCTGCTGTCCCGACTGATCGACGACCTGCGCACCCTCTCGCTCACGGAGAGCGGCGCCCTCGAGCTGCATCTCGAACCGACCGATCTGGAGGTGCTGGCCGGCGAAGTGGCGGCGGCCTATCGTCCGCAAGCTGAAGAGCAGGCGATCGCCCTGAGCCTGGATTTCCCCGATGGGCTGCCGCTGCTCGAGCTGGATCCAATCCGAATCCGCGAGGTGCTGGTCAACCTGTTGACCAACGCGCTGCGCCACACTCCGGCCGGTGGAGAGGTGAGGATCGTCGCGATCCGGGATCCGGTGCGGCGAGTGGCGACGGTCACGGTGACCGACCGCGGATCCGGCATCCGCCCGGAGGTCCTCCCCCACATCTTCGACCGGTTCTACAAGTCTGACGGATCCGGTGGAAGTGGATTGGGGCTGACGATCGCCAAGAGCCTGGTCGTGGCGCATGGCGGAGAGATTGAGGCCGTGAGCCCGCCGGGCGCCGGTACGACCGTCCGATTCACCTTGCCGTTCGAAAGGTACAATCCGCGCCTATGACCCAGGCCTCGCAGCTCGATCTCGCTCGGGCCTCTCGCCGGATCGTGGGGACGCTGTTCGCGGCCCAGAGCCTGGTGACCGGGTCGATCATCGCCATGGCGACGGTGTTGGCGATCGTAGCAGCCGATCTGACCGGCGACCCGGCCTGGGCCGGCGCGCCCTCCGCCGGGCTGCAACTCTCGGGCGCGGCCGCAGCGATGTTGCTCGGCGGGCTCTGGGACAAGCTAGGGCGGCGGCGTGGCCTGGCCCTCTCGCTGGCAGCTGGGTTGGTCGGAGTAGCGCTGACGGCCGTCGCGATCGAGGTCCGTTCGATTCTGGTGCTCGGGCTGGGGATCCTGGCGCTCGGGGCAACCCGGGCCGGTTCGCAGCTCTCCCGCTTCATCGCGGCGGAAGTCAGCCGCCCGGAGGCCCGCGGCCGGGCCATCTCGCTCGTGGTTTGGGGCGGCACCCTCGGCGCAGTGGGGGGCCCATTGCTGGTTGGTCCCAGCAGCCGGGCAGCCGCCAATTTGGGGCTGAACGAACTGACCGGTCCGGTGGCGCTCGGTATCCCACTGATCGCTCTTTCGGTCCTCGTGGCCTACGCCGGACTGCGGCCGGAGCCAATGGAGATCAGCCGGCGGATCGAGGCCGACTCGCATGTCGGGACCTCGGAGTTAGCACCTGCTCGTTCGTGGCAACGCCTCGCTCGGCAGCCTGGCGTGATCGTGGCGATCCTCACCGTCGTGCTCGCTCAGACGGTCATGATCATGTTGATGGGAATTACTTCGCTGCACATGCACGACCACGGGCACCCGCTCGGCGGGATTTCGCTCGTGTTCGCCGGGCACACATTGGGGATGTTCGCCTTTGCACCGCTCGCTGGCCGGCTCGCCGATCGAATGGGGCGCGGGCCGGTGATGGTCGTCGGCTCCCTGGTCATCTTACTGGCGCTGGTCCTGGCGCCGGCCTCCCCCCAGATCCCGTGGCTGGTTGCCGCACTCTTCTTGCTCGGACTGGGCTGGAATCTGACCTTCGTCGGCGGATCTGCGTTGCTCTCCGACCAATTGACACCGGCCGAGCGTTCACGTACCCAGGGGACCAACGATTTGCTGATCGGGCTGGCCTCGGGAATCGCCAGCCTGGCAAGCGGAGTGGTCTATGGATCGCTTGGATACGGCGTGGTCAGCCTGGTCGGAGCGGGCCTGATGCTTCCGGCGGTGCTGCTGAGCGGCTGGTGGACCCTCGGCCGGCGAGCTGTGCGGCCGGCCCCGGCCGACTGATTCCGTGGAGTTGTCGGGGGAAGGTTAGCGCTGCCCGGTGTCGATCGTCACGTCCAGCCGGATCGTCTCGCCGGCCTCCAGTTGGACGGTCTTCGGCAGCCCTTCTGCCAAATCGCCACCGGCGTAGTTGATGTCGACGACGTACAGCCCTGCCAACAGCACGATCGAGTAGTTCCCCTGCGGATCGACGCTGGCCCGGGCGACCTCGACCTGCCCGTTGCTAGTCTTGACGACAATCTGGCGGACCCCAAACTCATCCGGCGTAGGCGTCGGCTGCTGCGCGCCGTTGTCTATTACTTTGAGTAGGGTGACTTTCCCTTGCAGCACGCCCGTGTCTTTCGGCCCACAGCCCGCGACCAACAGCGAGCCAGCCAATAAACCGACCAAGAGCAGGTATTTTGTCAAGGCGCTCAACCGAGTGGACTGGTTTGGGGAAGTGGTCCGGTGCCCAGCGGCCCGCTTTGGCGCCGTGGGCCAGTGGCCGGCGATGCAGGGCGTGGCCGGGAGTGATTGGTTTCCTGCAGGGCGAGCCGGGCGAGCCGCATGCCGGCGTCGGTCGGAGGTCCATGCGGCCACAGCAGCTGAGCCGCGGCCTGGAGCAGCTCGATCTGCGAGACGTAATGGCGTTTGTTGACCCGCAGGAAGGTCAGGATGTCTTCGTCGGTGAGCGGTCTTTCCATTGCCTTTCAGCCCTCGGTCAGCGGGTCACGGGTGCGCCCGAACCTTGCTCGACCTTAGCAAGGAAACCTTGGTTGTCAGCTTGCAATCTCCTTACAGATCATGGGGCGGAAGGCCGAGCCGGCGGGGAGATTCAGATGCTTGTGCGCGGCTGAATTTGGCGGCTCGCCGACCGAACCACAAACGAAATGACCGCGGCCGCGAGCAGTAACGCGGCCGTGTGCCAGGGAATCCAGCCAATCGCCCACAGAACGAACGGGAGCACACCCGATATCAACACCAGCAGGCTGCTGAGCGCGGTGATCCCGAAGAGCCGTAAGGCGTACGCACGGTTTCGAGCATGGTTAGCCGCACGGGCCCAGCGGCGGTAGCTGACCGTTGCCAGCGTCAGGAAAACCACTAGGGCCATGCCCCGGAGCTCTGCCGCACCGTTGTTGCCCGAGGACAGGTTCCAACCTGCCAGGAGGATAAGGTAGACAGGGCCCCCAAGCAACCAGGGCCACAAGTCCAAGAGTGTAGTCTTGTGCTGTGGCGCACCACGCTCCATCGCAGTCCAAGACCGAGCCGACAGAAAGTAATAAGAGACTGTGGCAGCGATCAATGCCAGGAAGAGCTCGGAG
>CAYHSI010000130.1:0-6167 GCA_964359225.1 uncultured Anaerolineaceae bacterium | reverse complement strand
TAACGTCGGGGTCTTTCGACGGGGCGCTTATAATCACCTTCCTGGCCCCGGACGCCAAATGTTTGGAGGCTGGCTCGCGGGATGTGAATAGTCCGGTCGACTCGATCACGATCTCGACTCCCAACTCATCCCAGGGAAGTTCCGCAGGGTCACGGACCGATAGGGCCTTAATGTGATCGCCGTCGACTCGCAGACCGCCATCCGAGATCTCGACTGCCCCTGGGTACTTTCCATAGGTCGAGTCGTACTTGAACAGGTGGGCCATTGTTGGCAAATCGCCCAAATCGTTGAAGGCCACGATGTCCAGTTCACCCGGGTACTCCGCCCGAATCACCTTGACCACCTGCCGCCCGATCCGCCCGAAACCATTGATCCCGATCCGCGTTGTCATCGTTGCACCCTGGGTCTTGCTTGAGGCCCTGCTAGGCCGATAGTTGGCGCGCTTATTTTGGCGACTCAGCCCGATCGAATTCCAAGGGCCCGGTCTGTTCCTCGAGGAGTGCGATCAGACTGTTTGCCAGCTGGTCCGAATCGTGCCGCCATGGCCGTTGATGATCCACGAGGTCAGCGGAATAGGTGGGAACTCCCAGGAGTCCGTTCGCCGAGGCAAGCACCGCGACCGAAGAACCGACCAAAGGAAGATCCGTGCAATCGTTGGCCACTACGGTATCGACCAGACCCTCCCCCCCATGTTCACTAAGCGCGGTCCAATGATCCAGACAATCATAACGGTCAGTCTCTCCCTGCTGGGTCGCCACATTGCACACGTAGACCCGAAAAGCCCGGCTCGCCCGGACCGCGTTGGCAATGTCCGGGACCAGCAGGTTTGGGAGCACGCTGGTATAGAGGCTCCCGGGTCCGATCACGATCATGTCGGCGTTCAGCAGGGCGTGGATCGCCTCGGGGAAGGCAGGCGGATCGGGCGGTTCCAAGAAGATTCTGCGAATCTTTCCAGCAACTTCTGGAATCCGACTCTCACCCTGAACTCGAATCGCCTGGACGGCCAGGGCGGGAGTCTTGTCGGCGACCAAGGTGATGTTGGCCAGGGTTGACGGCAGCACTCGACCGCGGATTGACAGGACTCTTCCAGCCTCCAGGATCCCTCGGTCAAAACTACCGGTTACACCGCTCAATGCGGCGATGAACAGATTCCCGAAGGAGTGCCCGTCCAGTTCCTCCCCTTCAAGGAACCGATACTGAAAGAGCTGCGTGAGCAGGTCTTCATCGTTGGAGAGCGCCGCGAGACAGGCCCGCAGATCCCCCGGCGGGGGCAAGCCGAGGGACCGGCGCAAGCGACCGGAGGAGCCGCCATCGTCAGCCATGGTCACGATTGCCGTCAGGTTGGCAGTGTGCTTCTTCAGACCCCGCAATAAAGTCGAGAGCCCTGTTCCACCACCGATGGCCACTACCTTGGGGCCGCGGCCCAATTTGCGATGCGCGGCAACTACATCGACCACCGGTCTGCCGGCCCTGACATAGGGGCTCAGCAGGCTGTTGTTCAATCTGAACATCGCCATGAGCGCCGAAGCCAGTCCAACGGCGACGAGTAATCCGGCGACCACGCCGGCGGGGATAGAGGTCAATAGCTGCGGGTGAAGCGGGTTCGGCTCGATGCGGTAGAGAGAGAGCAGACCGGTCGCCAAACCGAGGCCGACAAGCGCAATGGCCACCACCAGCATCGCCAGCCAGCGCTTGACTCCCAAGCCAGGCTGAAGCCAGCGCCACAGTAGCCGAAGGCGCGTTGGCCTGCCCGGCTTCCGCTCAGTCACGCGGCTGACTATACCAAAGTCCAAAATCAGCGTCAAACTATGGTGTCCCGCGGCGCAGTTGGGCCGGTGCCGCGGTGTATAATGCGGATCGAACTGCGAAGCCGTGGAGGGCACAGCATGGCCAGTGTGACCTACGACCATGTGTTCAAACGCTTCGGCGATGTCGTTGCGGTCAGCGATATGGATGTTCAAGTCGCCGACAAAGAGTTCCTGGTGTTCGTCGGACCCTCTGGCTGTGGCAAGACGACCGCCCTGCGCTTACTGGCCGGTCTGGAGGAGGTCTCCGAGGGTCGCATTCTGATCGGCGATCGGGTGGTGAATGATGTGCCGCCCAAAGACCGCGACATCGCCATGGTCTTCCAATCCTACGCACTCTATCCACATATGTCCGTTTTTGAGAACATGGCATTCGGACTTCGTCTGCGGAAGACCCCCAAGCCCGAAATCACCCGCCGGGTGAACCAGGCCGCCGAAATCCTCGATATTCACTCTTTGCTTGAGCGTAAGCCACGCCAACTATCAGGCGGTCAGCGCCAGCGGGTCGCGGTGGGACGGGCGATCGTGCGCGAACCAAAAGTATTCTTGTTCGACGAACCGCTCTCGAACCTGGACGCCAAACTGCGGGTGCAAACCCGGGCGGAGATCAGCAAACTGCACCAGAGCCTGGCGACCACATTTATCTACGTTACCCATGACCAGGTCGAGGCGATGACGATGGCCAGCCGCATCGCCGTGATCAACGGCGGGGTCCTCCAGCAGGTGGACAACCCCCAACATCTCTACGACCATCCGGCGAACGTCTTTGTGGCCGGTTTCATCGGCTCGCCAGCGATGAATTTCTTCAAGGCCCGATTAGTGCCAGCCAACGGAGATCTGGTCGTGGATGCGGGCGCATTTTCAGCGGCCGTGCCGCGATCCAAGACCAGCCGCTTTCAATCTTTTGCGGGCAAAGAAGTCATCTTTGGGATTCGACCCGAGGACATCCACGATCCGAAATTCACCCCGCCTAACATTGAGCCATCCCTGGTCGATGCCAAGGTTGATGTGCGGGAATTGATGGGGAACGAAATCTTCCTCTATCTGGACAGCGGCGGGGGGACCTTTGTCGGCCGGGTGGATCCGCGCAGTGAAATGAAGCGCGGCACCCAGGCCCAGGTGGCTTTCAACATGGACAACATGCATATCTTCGACACCCAGGGTGAACAAAAAGCGGTCGCCTAGCCGCCGGGTCTGGAACTGCCAAGCCCCCCATCTCGCCAGGTGCGGGGGCTTCTTGTTGAATCGAGTGAGGTTCGCATGAACCTGCAGGAAGTTGTTCGAGGCCTCCGCCGGCGTGCACAGAGCAAGATCGTCTTGCTGGTCCTCGATGGACTGGGGGGCTTAGCGCTCGAACCCGGAGGTCCGACCGAGCTGGAAGCCGCTGCCACACCCATCCTGGATCGCTTAGCTCAGGAAGGTGCGACCGGCCAGAGCGTCCCTATCCTTCCCGGAATAACCCCGGGGTCCGGCCCGGCCCACCTAGCCCTTTTTGGATACGACCCGCTGGAATTCCAGGTTGGTCGAGGGGTGCTTGAAGCGGCCGGAGTCGGCCTAGCGGTCGAGAAAGGCACCGTGGCCGCCCGTGGAAATTTCTGTACCCTCGACGCCCAAGGCCGGATCACCGATCGGCGAGCCGGCCGATTGGCCGGGGAACAGGCCGTGCCCCTGGTGCAGCGCCTGGCTGCCCTCCAAGTGGCGGGTTGCGAGATACAAATCCGGCACCTGCGCGACTATCGCTTCGCTTTTGTGATTCGCGGGTCGGGGCTTGGCGCGGCGGTCAGCGACACCGATCCGCAGGAGGAGGGAGCCCGCCCGCTGCCGGCCGCTGCCCAGGCTCCAGGGTCAGAGCAGACCGCCAAGCTGGTCAACGATTGGATCAAGCAGGCGATGTCCGCCCTCAGCGATCAGCCGATAGCCAACGGCCTTACCCTGCGCGGATTCTCGACCGACCCGGAACTGGCCCGTTTCTCCGAGCTCTACGGTCTGACCGCGGCCTGTGTAGCGGTCTACCCAATGTACCGGGGAGTGTCGCGCCTGGTAGGGATGGACGTGATCGAGTTTGCGGGCGAGCGGCCGGAGGACGAATTCGCCGCGGTGCGAGACAACTGGGCGGCGTACGAGTTTTTCTTCATCCATATCAAAGCCCCGGACAGCCGGGGCGAGGATGGAGACTTCGAGGGCAAGGCCGCCGTGATCGAATCGGTGGACAGGGCCTTGCCCGGTTTGCTCGAGCTGAGACCGGACGTGCTGGCGGTGACCGGAGATCACTCTAGCCCGGCCCGCTTGCGGACTCACTCCTGGCATCCGGTCCCCTTCCTGCTTTGGGCGCCGGATACCATCCGACAAGACGGCTCGCGGGCATTCGGCGAGTCCAGCTGCATGCGCGGGGGGCTCGGCACCTTCCAGGCCACCAGCGTCATGCCGCTCCTGTTGGCCCACGCCCAACGTCTCGACAAATACGGGGCGTAAGGCCGCATTTCGCAATTGGTCCGCCTGCACCTGGCTATGCGCAGGCTACCGGCACGACTCCGGCTTTATCCAATACGCTTAAGTAGAAACCTGGCGATCAGCCACCCCAACCCGGCCTGCACCAGGGTCGCCAGCGCCACTGCACCAAAGGCGACCTGCCAGAATCGCTCCGGGAACAGCCGGATCAGCGTATCCTCGAAGCGAAAGGTCCAGGTGCCCGGCGGAAAGAAGACCTGATGGAAACCGACAAAAACTACGGCGAAGCCGACCACCAGTCCGGTCCCCAGCACGATCATTAGGATCGCGGTCAGCCTGGATCCCGCTTGCAGCGATTCGAGCGCCGGCCGGCCCCCGGCGACCTGCCAGATCAATAGACTCAATCCCAGCACCAGGCCGACTCCAACCCAGCCAACCTTTAGGGCTGTCTGGGTCACCCGCTTCACATCCTCCATGTGCTGTAACTCTCGTTCGTTGTACACCGGAGCTCCATTCGCGAATCGCTGATCGCCGAGGAACTCGATCCCGGCACTGTTGAGCAAGTAATCCAGGGCAATCCCGGCGTGATGGGTCCGGTCCCCCGTAGTGAAGCCGTAGCGGTCGGCCGGAAGGCCAGGCAAGCTGTACTCCAGCCGCACAAACGCCTCGGTCAGCAACAGGCGCACGCTGGTCAGCACCATGGCGACCGGCAGCAGCAGCTGCAGTCCACTTCTCGCCAGGCCGATCCAACTGGGTGTGGCGGTCGAGGTCTCCATTAGGGCAGTCCTTGTGCGCCCTGCAGCAGGAACTGCAGCACGATCGAATTGACCAACTGTTCCGCCGGGGCCCGATCGTCGGTGAAGACCACCGCCGATTCGGGGGTTGCGCGAATGTTCTGGATCGCGCGCTCGATGACCGCCAACAGCGGCTGTGGCGCATCCTGATCTTGCAGGGCGAGCAGGTTGTGGACGAGATTTTCAGCCTGGGTAGGCTGGCGGGTCGCGTACAGCATCGAGTTGAAGCTCCCCGGGACATCAACCAGGTGCACCGATGGGAAGACGGCCTGCATGGTGCCGGCCAGCGCCTCGATCAAACGCCGATCGGTTTGGGTGCGTCCCACGTTGATCGCCACGACTCCCCGCTCGTCTAAGTGGGCCCTCGCCTCTTCAAAGAACTCGACGGTGGTGAGCTGCCAAGGAATGTACGGTGTCCGATATGCATCGACTCCGATCACGCTGTACTGATGCTCACTGTGGGCCAACCCCCAGCGCCCGTCGGCGGCGATTGGATTCAAGTTCGGCTCGGTCATATCAAAGTAGGCCTGCCCGACCGCGATGATTTCCGGGTCGATTTCCCAGCCATCGATCGGGATGGCTCCGAAAATCTCGGTGAACTGTTTGGAAATGGTACCGGCTGCCAGCCCGACCACGCCGACCCGGCCCAGCTCAGCTGGCGACACTGGGGCCGCGTTGAAGAATGGCGCGACGAGGAAGAACTCCCAAGTACCGTAGCCGTAGGGCGCTTTTCCGTCACGGGGCAAGTAAGTGGAGTGCTCCGCCAGTCCCTCATTCAAGTACAGCACCCGCAATCCGCCCTGTTCTCTAACTTGAATGTAGTTGTAGGCCGACTCCGACTCGTAAAGCACTCCCGTCGAGTCCTTCAACGGGCCGCCGAGGGTCAAGATCGCCAGCAGCCCGAGCGCGATCGGCATCCAGGCGTAGCCCACCAGCTTGCGGAGTCCGCCCTCCCGCGCCAAGCCGATCAACCCCAGCGACAGCAGCCCGAAGCTGAAAA
The DNA here is from genome assembly GCA_964359225.1 of uncultured Anaerolineaceae bacterium. GTDB lineage: Bacteria > Chloroflexota > Anaerolineae > Anaerolineales > E44-bin32 > JADFRG01. The sequence goes on along the minus strand of CAYHSI010000130.1, from coordinate 120 downwards.
CCAGAAACGTGCGGGCGGTCCCGATGCTCGGAATGAGCCAGAGAACCGGCAGAAAAGTGCCGAAGATCGAGCCGAGAGTCGAGGTGGCGTAGATCCGGCCCGAGACCCGGCCGGCCTGCT
>CAYHSI010000129.1:0-6185 GCA_964359225.1 uncultured Anaerolineaceae bacterium | reverse complement strand
ACAAAGTTTATATCGTTGGGCGGTGCGCCGTAGAAGAACCAGACCGCCTGCGGCGCAGCAGGCAACTTCTGCATCCCACCCGCACCGCCCAGCGACAACCCAAAGGGATCATTCCAGAACCCGAACCCCAGCGTTCCCGGAGGGGCGGGGTGAGAGGCCCGCGCCCGCAGGGTCAGGCTGGCCGGCGGGGCCCAGGCGAACTGAGAGCGTCGGCGGCCCTTGCAGTCGTCGACCTGGGCGTCGGCGTACCCGTGCGGCAATGTCGGTATCTCCAATCGAAAGCTGCGGGCATCGATTGGGACAACCTGCCCGCCGCCCAGTAAGTGCGGCTTAAGACCATAGGGAAGCGCTCCCATGGACCGCATTATAGGGGCGGACTACACTCTCAGCATCCTGATCCGCGGCCGGTTTGAGTTGCTTCAGGTATAATCGCCCGGTCGTGCCGCAGGGCAGCCGCTAATGGAAATCGTCTGGTACGGCCTCTCTTGTTTCCGAATGAAAGAACGCGGCCTGGCGACCGTGGTGACCGATCCCTACGATACGGCGCTCGGCCTGCCCGCCCTTAAGCTCACGGCAGACGTCGTGACCATCAGCCACGACTCCCCCGGCCACAACAATTTCGGCGGCGTCAAAGGCGAGCGCCTGCGGGTAACCGGCCCCGGCGAGTACGAGGTCGGGGGCGTGTTCATCACCGGGATCTCGATGGCCGCCAAGGGCCAACGGAAAAACGGTAAGGTCCCCAACACGCTGTACGTCTTTGAATTCGAAGGCCTCACGGTCGCCCACCTGGGCGACCTGGCCTATGTCCCGACCCAGGCCCAGATCGAGGACCTCGGCCCGGTGGACGTTGCGTTGGTTCCGGTCGGTGGCGGTGAGGGGCTCACACCGGCCGAGGCGGCCGAGGTGATCAGCCTGATCGAGCCCTCGCTGGTCGTGCCGATGCAGTTCAAGACCGGCGGTGAAAAGATCAAGCTGGGCCAGGTAGCCGGCTTCCTCTCCGAGATGGGCATCGGCAAGCAAGAGCCGCAAGAGCGGCTAACCGTCACGAAAAGCGGGCTCTCGGATCAAACCCAGGTGGTCGTGCTGCAGCGCTCGGCCTGATCCGCCCATTCCCCAATGCCCGTCAAACTAATCATGACCTGGGACATCATGCCTGGCAGAGAGCAGGAGTACTTTGAGTTCGTGGTTCGAGAGTTCGTGCCCGGAATGCAGAAGATCGGAATTCAGCCGACCGAGGCCTGGTTCACTCAGTATGGCGACCAGCCCCAGATTCTGACCGGCGGGATCGCCGAGACCCTCTCCCTGATGCAGCAGGCGCTCACCAGCGACGACTGGCAGCAGCTTCACGGCCATCTGGGCGAGTATGTCACCAACTTCAGCATGAAAGTGGTGAAGGCCTCCGGCGGTTTCCAGATTTGAGAAACAAAACGACGCCCGGGCAGGGCGTCTTTTCATTTAAGATCGCACCCGGTGTGGTGCGGCTCAGTCTTCGCTGGTCGGCTTCTTATCAGGCTTCGAGCTCGGCTCAGAGGGCTTCGCTGAGCTGGAGTCCTCTTTCTTCGGCTCCGACTTGGCGGAGCCATTCGATCGAGAGCCCGAGCTGTGGTCGGTCGAATAGAAACCTGGACCCTTGAAGTGAATGCCGACCGGGGTAAACAGTTTGTGCAGGGAATTCTCACCGCACTCGGGACACTTGCGGAGTAGCGGATCCTCAAAGCCCTGCTTGCGCTCGAACTGCACTCCGCAGTTGCCGCAGCGGTACGTGTAGATAGGCATGGTTCAGTGGACTTGGCCGGCCTTACCCCGGCTCGAATTCGTTCACTTATACCACGACCCGCGTAAGAGCGCAGTTAACGGCCCAGCGCCCTCGGGTGAGCCTGCTCAAGCGGTGCGCTGGTTTTGATCGACCGGCCGGGGGTCTCCCTCGCCACAAATCTACAGAAAGGGTAGTATTGCGCCTTTGCGATCGTAAGCCTTACGTCACGCTGGTCCAATTTCGACCATCCCGCGGTGATCCCGACCGGGGTGATGTACTTGCACGCGTTGATGATTAGCTCCCGAATTCTGACCGGAGGAGAAAGAATATGCTCGTATCGCTCATTGACCGCCTGACCCGCGCCTCGCTGCGCTTCAACTGGATTGTGATCGCACTGGCCGTCGTGGTGCTGCCGGCAGGCGTGGTCGCACTTACCCAACTGGATCTTGAACTGATTCCGTCCCTCGAGTTTCCGCAGTCCGTGATCCTGGCCGTCAATCAGGGAATGCAGGCCCAGGAGATGCTTGATCAGGTCACCCGGCCGATCGAGGCTGCCGTGCAAGAGGTCGAAGGCGTCGTCAATGTGGAGTCGACCAGCAGCGCAGGACTCTCGGTGGTCATCGTGCGAAACGAGTTTGGCATCGACCAGGCTGCTTTGCGGGATGAGCTTCGAGCCGCGCTTGGCCTCGTTTCCCTGCCGGATGAAATGCAGGCTCCGGAGTTGATCGAGTTTGGCCTTTCGGATCTTCCGATTGCATTCGTTAGTGTTTCTTCGTCGAATTTCTCTCTGGCCGAACTCAAGGAATTCGTCGCCGCTGAAATCGTCCCTGAACTGGAGGGGCTGGAGGGCGTAGCCGACGTGCAGGTGACCGGGGGCCAGGAACTGCCGGAGCCGGTAGTCATTCCGACTGCCGAGCCGACCCCCACTAGCGAGCCGACCCAGGTGCCACAAGGCCTGCCGCTTCCCCAGGCCTGGATCGACCTCGCCGCCAGCCAGGGAGTCACGCTGAGAACTACCGGCGACCTGACGCCGGAGATGGTCGGGGGCGCGGTCGCGGTGGCCCCTGAGCTGTTGGACGACTTTACCCCTGAGCTGATCCTGGCCACTGCGCCGGAAGTCCTGGCGGCTATCCCCGAGGAAGTGGCCGCTCAGCTCACACCGGAACAGCAGCAGGCCCTCGCACAACAACTTGGGGGATTAGCTCCGAACGAACCCGTCGAAGCCGCCGGCGAACTGCCGACCGTATGGCAGCAAGCCGGTCAGGCACAAGGAATCGAGCTGGTCGTTCCGGAGGACGTCACCCCGCAGATCATGCAGGGGATTGCCCAGTTCGCTCCCCAATTGCTGGACCTTTTGAACGCGGATTACCTGCGGCGCTTCGCACCCGAAGTGCTGGCTTGGCTTCCGACAAGTTACATCGAGCGCCTGGACGCCGACGTGCGGACCGAACTCGAAGTCATCGCTGAGCCAGCGGGGGGATTAGGGGCGCTTGCCGCAGCTCCGCCGATTGGCGATCAGTTCACGGACGCGCCGCCGCTTGCCGGGGAATGGCTTCAGCCGCCTGAGAACGACCCGACTGCGCCACCATTCTTTCAGACCGCGGCCAATCTGCTGCAGAACGGATTCGCGCCCACCGCCGCAGAGTTCCTCAACCTGCTTGTCTCCAACAGCGGCCCGTCCACGCCCGAGCTGATGCGGGACCTCTCTCCAGAGGCCATCCTATGGCTCGCAGAAAACGAAGATGGATTCTTGGAGACCTTGACCCCCTCGGTGCTCCGATTGCTCTCGCAGGAAGCACTGGCAGCTCTGCCCGCCGAGTTCCTGGAAAGTCTCGATCCCGCGCTGGCGGCGGAACTCCAGGCCATCGCGGCCGGGGAGCTGGAAACCTTCATTCCGACCGACACGATCAATCGGGTAAACGGCAATCCCAGTCTGGGGCTGCAGCTTTTCAAGACGAGTGAAGCCAACACGGTAGGCGCCTCCCGCGAAGCCTTCACCAAGCTGGAGGAATTGGAGGCCGCCCAGGCCGGGCTGCAGTTCGACGTGATCTTTGAGCAGGCTACGTTTATTGAAGAATCGATCACCGGCGTCGCACGTGAAGGTGGTTTGGGAGCGATTTTCGCAGTAATCGTGATCCTGATCTTCCTCAGCGGAACCGTCAACGGCAAGTACCGGCTCTCCTGGAGGAGCACCCTGGTCACTGCGGTAAGTATCCCGCTCTCCATCTTCATGGCCTTCGCCGCCTTCCGCTGGCTGCCGCCGGTGGCCGACCTACTCTTCGGGCCACTGAGCGACGCAACCCACGGCGTTCCTGTGCTCGGCAGCGTGGTGACGGCTTTGAACCAGCTATTCCCATTGGGCATCACGCTGAACATCATGACCCTCTCGGGGCTGACGGTGGCGGTCGGGCGGGTGGTCGACGACTCGATCGTGGTGTTGGAAAACATCTATCGGCACATCCAGCGGGGCGACGACCGCAAGCAGGCCGTCCTGATCGGAACCCGGGACGTCGCGATCGCCATCCTGGCCTCCACCGTTACCACAGTCGTTGTGTTCCTCCCCATCGGCCTGCTTGGCGGTGTGGTCGGACAGTTCTTCCTTCCATTTGGGGTAGCGGTTACCTACGCGCTGGCTTCCAGTTTCCTGGTGGCAGTGACAGTCGTTCCACTGCTGGCTTACCTCTTCATCCGCAAGGAGCACCTCCCGCCGGAAGCCGAGACCCGCTTGCAGCGTTCATACACGCCGTTGCTCCAATGGGCCCTGGTCCATCGTGGTCAGGTCTTGGCGATTGCCGGTGTGCTCTTCGCCGGCAGCCTCTTTTTGTTGAGCCAGCGGCCGCAGGCGTTCCTGCCTGAGCTAGGCGAGGTGCAGATCTCAGCTAACATCTCCTTGCCCGACGGCACGGCCATGGCGGAAACGGATCGGCAGGTGGCCGAATTCGAATCGGGGCTGGCCGGCATCACCGGCGTCGACACGATCTCCTCCGAGATTGGAACCGGAGGTGGCCTGCAAAACCTGTTGCTGGGTGCCTCGATCGATCAAGGCGCCGCCACGGTTAGCGCCGGAGTGGAGGAGGGGGCAGATCTCGATCAGCTGACCGCGGAGGTACGCGAACTAGCCGTGGGGGTCTTTGGGGAGGAATACGTGACCGTGTCCGGAGGCACCCTCTCCGGTTCCGCGTTTGGCGGCTTCGCTTTGGTGCTGTCGGGTGACCAGGGGCTACTCGAGGATTTCAATGATCAGGCGCTGGCGACCCTTGAAGCGGTGGAAGGGCTGGCAAACGTTTCCAGCAACCTGGGCGATGTGGAAAGCCTCCTGCGGGTCGATGGGCAATCGGCGGTGCGCTACACCGGTGAACTTGAGACCGCGGACACGCTGGGAGTGACCGCGGCCGCCAAATCTGAGCTTGGGGCGATCGCCCCCGAAGGTATCACCGTGAGTGAGGGCTTTGAGACCCGACAACAGACCGAGGGTTTCCAGCAGTCCGTGCGGGGGGTCCTGGTTTCGATCCTGGCTGTCTACCTGGTGATGGTGATCACCTTCCGCTCCTTCGTCCACCCATTCACGATCCTGTTCAGCCTCCCGTTGGCATTGATCGGCGCGGCGGCCGCCTTGTGGCTGACAAATCGCGTGATCGGGATCCCCGTGTTGATCGGCCTGATGATGTTGGTTGGCATCGTGGTGACCAACGCCATCGTGCTCATGGTCCGGGTCCAGGCCAACCGAACGATGCGCGCCATGAGCGCCTCGGAAGCCCTGATCGAGGGAGGTCGGACACGTCTGCGCCCGATCTTGATGACTGCCATCGCCGCGATTCTGGCGCTGGTGCCGCTGGCCTTGGGATTGACCGAAGGCGCGATCATCGCCTCCGAGTTGGCCACGGTTGTCATTGGCGGTCTGCTGACCTCGACCCTGCTAACGCTGCTGGTCGTGCCGGTGATGTACAGCCTGCTGGACCGGCGGGCGGGCGCCCCAAAGAAGGTCGGCGGCGGCCCGGCGTAAAAGCACCCCCTTAGACCTTACAAACAACTTACAGAAGCCCCAGTTTTTGACGCGCTTGCACTACGCTCGAGACCTGCAAGCCGGGTAAAGCCGTCGAAACTCGACCACATCGAGCAAGACCGCGGCAAAGGATCGCAGATCGAGTCGAAGCCGGATTCAAGGGGGCCAGGAAGAGGGTGAAGCATGGAATCTTGGAGGGGGTTGCATGAGCGAGTCCGGGAGCAGCTAAATGCCATTGGAAGATCGCCGGATACTGGCAGCCAAAGAGGCCGCCGATTACCTGGGAGTCAGCCTGGCCACCCTGCGGAAGATTGAGAGCCGAGGAGAGCTCGTGCCTTCTCGGACCCCCGGTGGGCACCGACGGTACAGCATCGCCATGCTTGATGAGTACTTCGAGAAGAGCCGGCGGAATGGAAACGGCTTGGA
>CAYHSI010000128.1:0-6238 GCA_964359225.1 uncultured Anaerolineaceae bacterium | reverse complement strand
TCTCACTCCAAGCAACGACGGCATACTGTTTCGGCTGAGTATTCCTCCGCTCAACGAAGAGCGCCGGCATGAATTGGTGAAACTAGTGCGGGCCCGGGCCGAGGAGGCCCGGGTGGCGGTCCGCAATGTCCGGAGAGACGTCCACAGTGATTTGCGGGAGTTCGAGCAGGAGAAGGTGATCTCGAAGGACGACCTTCGCCGAGGCGAAGAGCAGCTTCAGAAAGTCACCGACGGGTACATCGATCAAATCAGCAAAACCAGTGAGCGCAAGGAGAGCGAAGTCCTCGAGATTTGAGGATCGCCAGATGGACGAAGGATTACCGGAAGTTGTCCCTTCCCACGTCGCGATCATCATGGACGGAAACGGTCGCTGGGCCCGAGAGCGGGGATTGCCTCGGCTGGCCGGCCACCGGGCGGGGGTCGAGAACTTGCGCCGGGTGCTGCGGGCGGCGGCCGACTTCGGAATCGGCTATCTTACGATCTATGCCTTCTCCACTGAGAATTGGGAACGCCCGACCGGAGAGGTGCGAGGGCTGATCAACATCCTTGAAGAGGTCATCGATCGCGAGTTGAAAGAGCTGCACGGGAATGGAGTGCAGCTCCGTCACATTGGCCGGCTGGAAGGATTGCGGCCCGAACTGCAGGAGAAGGTGCGTCAGGCCATCGAACTCACCAAGCAAAACACTCGGCTGGTGCTGAATGTCGCCTGGAACTACGGCGGACGGGATGAAATCATCCAGGCGATCCAGCGCATGCTCGAAGACGGCCTTGACCCGCTCAGTATCGATGAAACAGTCGTCAACCGCTATCTGTTCACCGCCGACAGCCCCGATCCCGACCTGGTCATCCGCACGTCGGGCGAGATGCGGGTCAGCAATTTCCTGATCTGGCAGAGCGCCTACTCCGAGTGGTGGTTTACCCCGACCTATTGGCCAGACTTCGGCCCAGAAGAGCTGCGCCACGCGCTTTGGGCTTACGCACAGCGCGAGCGACGATTCGGCACCGTCCCTGCCCTCCGCTAGATGCTGCGCGAGCGGCTCGTCGTCACGCTTCTGCTCCTCCCAATTCTGATATGGACCATCGCCAAAGGCGGTTGGTTATTTGCCGGCGCGGCCGCACTGGTCCTGGGGTTCGCGGCGGCCGAGTACGGACTGCTCTTCCGGAACGCCGGGCTGCGGCCCTCGCTCCAGCTGCTGGTCATTGGCGTCGCACTGCTAGTCCTCGCCCGAGTTGACCTGCCACTGGAATGGCAGGCCCTCGCCCTGAACGGGCTTACCCTGATCGCACTGACCTGGCACCTGTTGGATTATGAACGGGGCGCCCTCCATTCCGCCACCGACTTTGCCGTCAGTCTTTCCGGAATCGTGTACCTGGGATGGATTGGGGGTTACCTGGTCTTGCTGCGTTCGCTGCCCGAAGGCCAGTGGTGGATCTTGATCGCCTTGCCGTCGGTTTGGATTGCCGACTCGGCGGCCTACCTGGTTGGCAGTTGGAAGGGGAAGCGCCCGTTGACCCCTCGGCTGAGCCCAAAGAAGACCTGGGAGGGCTACCTGGCCGGGGTTGTGTTCGGCGGAGCCGCCGGCGCCGGCCTGGCCGGGTTGTGGAGCATCGCAGCCGGACCCGATTCAGGTCTGACCGTAGTCCGAGGCCTGGTCCTGGGCGGGCTTATTGCACTATTGAGTCCCCTGGGCGATCTGGGGATCAGCATGATCAAGCGCGAGATGAAGGCAAAAGACACCGGCACCCTCTTTGCCGCCCATGGCGGAGCACTGGACCGGTTGGATTCCTGGCTGTGGGCCGGCGTGCTGGGATATTACGCCGTTGGCTGGTTGACCCGGGGAGCCTGAATGGGCGAGAAACCCTCCCGGAACTTGGCGCTCGAGCTCGCCCGGGTGACCGAAGCCGCTGCTTTGGCCGCCGGGCGATACATGGGGCGCGGTGACAAAGAAGGCGGCGATCGGGCAGCCGTGGATGCGATGCGGCTGGTGTTGAATTCGATTGACATCGACGGCGTGATCGTGATCGGTGAGGGCGAGAAGGATCAGGCCCCGATGCTCTACAACGGCGAACGGCTGGGGATCGGAGGCGGGCCGCAGGTCGACATTGCGGTCGATCCGATTGACGGAACCCGCCTGCTGGCGCTCGGCCGAGGAAACTCCATCGCAACAGTGGCCACGGCCGAGCGGGGCACCATGTTCCGGCCCGGTCCTTTCGTTTATATGGATAAGATCGCAGTCGGGCCGGTGGCGAAAGGCCAGATCGACCTGGACGCGCCGATCGAGGACAACCTGAAGGCAGTTGCCCGGGCCAAGGCGGCGGACGTTGGTGATCTCACCGTCATGATTCTGGATCGGCCGCGGCACGAGCAGTTGATCGGTGCGGTCCGGCGGGCCGGGGCCAGAATTGCGTTGATAACTGATGGGGACGTCGCCGGCGCCATAATGACAGCCTGGCCGAACTCGGGAATCGACCTATTGGTCGGGATCGGAGGCGCGCCCGAAGGGGTACTTGCCGCCTGTGCGCTCAAGTGCATGGGAGGCGAGATTCAAGCCAGGTTTCAGCCCCGATCGCCGGAGGAGGCCGAGCTGGGTCGCCGGCAGGGGTACGAGCCCGATCGGCGCTTGGGGATTGACGACCTGGTAGCTGGGGAAGACGTCTTCTTCGCCGCGACTGGGATCACCGATGGCCGGCTCCTGAACGGGGTCAAGTACAGCGGGACGGGCGCCACGACTCACAGCCTGGTGATGCGTTCCCGCAGTGGGACGATCCGAGAGATTACTTCGATTCACAAGTGGGAAAAGCTGATGAGCTTCAGCCAGATCGACTATGACCCTAGAACCTAGGTCCGCTTGCGCCGGATTGGCTCGGGTGCTATAATTTGGCTGCACAATTCGTGCTTTCCCCAGCACCCAATTGAGCCTGACTAGCAGCTAGCCCTCATTCGTTGAGATTCTGTCGCTTAATCTGAAAAACCCGCCAGACAGGGGTTGATAACTTCCCCTAGGGAGAAAATCCATGAATATCGGAGAACTGGAGGCCTTGACTCTTTCTGATCTGCGCGAACGGTCCAAAGAAATGGAAATCACCGGGGCCACGCGCATGAAGAAGGAGGACCTCATCCTGCAGCTGATGCAGGTCGAGGCGCAGCGAAAGGGACTGGAGCTGCGCGGCGGGGTCCTGGAGATAATGAATGAAGGCATGGGCTTCTTGCGTGCCGAACACTACTTGCCGGGGCCGAACGACATCTATGTTTCCCAATCGCAGATCCGACGATTTGGCTTGCGAACCGGGGACATGGTGATCGGCCAGATCCGGCCCCCAAAGGACACCGAGAAGTACTATGGCCTGCTGCGGGTCGAGACCATCAACGGATTCGATCCGGAGCAGATCAAGGACCGTCCCAAGTTCGAATCCTTTACCCCAATCTTCCCAGAGGAGCGATTCGATCTCGAGACCGACCGGCATGCCCTGGCTAACCGGATGCTGAATCTGATCGCCCCGATCGGCAAGGGCCAGCGCGGCCTGATCGTCTCGCCGCCCAAAGCAGGGAAGACCACCGTGCTCAAGGGGGTGGCCAACGCCATCTCCACCAAGTACCCCAAGGTGCATTTGATGGTGGCCCTGATCGGGGAGCGACCCGAGGAAGTCACCGACATGGATCGCTCCGTCGACGCCGAAGTCATCTCATCCACCTTTGACGACCCGGCCTCCTCCCACGTTCGGGTCGCCGAGATCGCCCTCGAGCGGGCGAAGCGATTGGTAGAGTGTGGACGGGACGTGGTGATCCTGCTCGATTCCATCACCCGATTGGCTCGGGCCTACAACCTGATGGTGACGCCCTCCGGGCGTACCCTCTCCGGCGGCCTGGATCCGGCGGCCCTCTATCCCCCCAAACGATTCTTCGGCGCGGCCCGCAATCTGGAGGAGGGCGGATCGCTGACGATCATCGCGACCTGCATCGTAGACACCGGCTCGCGGATGGACGACGTCGTCTATGAGGAGTTCAAGGGAACCGGAAACATGGAGCTGCATCTTTCCCGACGCCTCCAGGAACGGCGGGTATTCCCGGCCTTTGATATCGAACGGTCTTCAACCCGTCGCGAAGAGCTTTTGTTGGGTCCGGACATCACCCAGCGGGTGTGGTTGCTGCGGCGCATGTTCTCTCAGATGGTCACCGCGCCCCCCAACGGGGCAGGCCAGGACTTGGTAAACGCTACCGAAGCGATCCTCGACAGCATGCGGAGAACCGAGGACAACCAGGAGTTCCTCGAGACGCTAATGGAGCAGAATTAGTAAGAGAACCAAGTCAGCCACAGCCGCCCCCGCACGGCCGGGAGCGTAGACCGCTCGGCAGGCTTGCCGAGCACCTTGGTTTCTTGCTGGTCGTCGCGGCTGGGCTGATCCTGGCCCGAGTCGGTCTGACCGGTCTTCCGCCCGCAGCTCGATCCGGGCCGCCGGCAGAGGCCGTAGTGGCCGAGGCCGCCGAGCTCGCCTTGCCCGAATTCGAGTTCGGGCCCCCCGCCGGAATTCAGCGGTTACCTGAGCTGAATACTCTCATTCCGACCCGACCCCGGTTGGATGTCTTGAAATACGTGGTCCAGCCGGGCGACAGCCTCTTCGGGATTTCCGATCGGTTCGGGTTGAAACCTGAAACCGTGCTCTGGGGAAACTTCGAGGCCTTGGAGGACAATCCTCACAGCCTGCAGTCCGGCCAGGAGCTCAACATCCTGCCGGTGGACGGCACCCTCTATTCCTGGACCGAGGGAGACACACTGGTCTCGGTCGCGGGCTTCTTCGGGGTCGCCCCGCAGGACATTCTCGATTGGCCGGGAAATCGGCTGGCCCAGGACCTCGATCTGCTCACTCCGGACATCGCTTCCGGGACCGTCGTGGTCATCCCCGGCGGACAGCGGGAAACCGTGGATTGGCGTGCGCCCCGCATCACTCGGGCGAATCCGGCCTCGGCGCGGATCCTCGGACCGGGCTATTGCGGCTCGGTTGTTGACGGGCCGGTCGGATCCGGGTTCTTCATTTGGCCGACCCCCAGCCATTACATCTCGGGGTATACCTATGACCCGGTGGTTCACCCGGGCATCGACATCGGCGGCAGTCGAGGTAACGCCGTTTATGCGGTAGACGCCGGGGTCGTGGTTTACGCCGGTTGGCATAATGGCGGCTACGGGAACGTAGTCGTGCTCGATCACGGCAATGGATGGCAGAGCCTGTACGGCCACATGGACACCGTGGCGGTCGGCTGCGGCGACGGCCTCTTCCAGGGCAATGTGATGGGGGGGATGGGCAGCACCGGGAATAGCACCGGGACCCACGTCCATTTTGAGCTGATGAGCGACCTGTACGGAAAAGTAAACCCGCTCAACTTCCTTCCCTGAGGCAGGTTAAGATGAGTGGACCGATGTGCCGGAGAGTTGGGGTTGGAACGGCCCGTCTATAGCCTGCTGGCTAGCTTGCTTGCGGTGGGGTTGGCGGCCGCCGCGGTTGGGGCCCGAGCCACAGCGCCCGCCGTCGCAGGTCCCACCGAAGTGCCCACCCGGTCGTTGGTTCAATTGCAGGAGCTGCCTCCGTATCTGATCTTGGACACCACCCACGGCGAAGTCGCCCGGCTTGGAGATGTCCATACCATCCTTCCCTCCCGGCCTCGGACCGGCTTGCTCCAGTATCAGGTCCAGCGCGGGGATAGCCTGTTCGTGATTGCCGAGAAATTCGGCCTCAAACCGGAATCGATCTTGTGGGGTAACTGGTATGCGATGGGGGGAGACCCACACTCGCTGCAGCCGGGCCAGGATTTGTTCATCCTCCCGATTGATGGAGTCCTGCATCGCTGGACCGAAGGGGAGGGCCTGAACGGGGTGGCGGATTTCTACGGGGTGACCGCCCAAGAAATCATCGACTGGCCAGGCAATGAGCTCGATCCGAGTATCGATCCCACCCGACCGGAAATTGCGTCTGGGACTGAACTGATCGTTCCAGGCGGCCGCCGTGAAGCGCCCAGCTGGCAGCAGGTGCGGATCACCCGCGCCAATCCGTCGGTCGCCAGCATCCTTGGCCCAGGGGCCTGTTCGGCGGTCAGCGGAGGGTCCATTGGCGATGCAGTCTTCGGATGGCCGACCGCCGGCCAGTCGGTCACGGGTAACAGTTACATTCCCGGTGCGCACGAAGCGATTGATATCGGCGGGGGCGCGGGGAGCAGCATCTACGCCTCCGACGACGAGGTCGCGGT
>CAYHSI010000127.1:0-6319 GCA_964359225.1 uncultured Anaerolineaceae bacterium | reverse complement strand
CGCCAGAGACTGGGCAGGCCGGATGCTATAATCCCGCCGCCCTGGGGGAGCCGTGAATCGAGTTGACTGACGAGCTGCCGACAATGGAGATCGCGCCGAATGTGGAACCGATGCCGGTCGGCGATGATCGGCGCTACATCCATATTCGGCGCAGCCACTTCTATGCCGCCCTGCTGCCGCTGGCCTTTGCAGCCGGGCTGGCCTACGGCTACCTGCTGTGGGGACGGGCCGAGCCGGAGGTCGATGCTGCGGGAAGTGGCCTGGGCGGGTTCTCGGTCGCCGGCCGGATCGAGGTCGACCCGGGAGACGACCCTGCCATCGGGCCGCCCGACGCGCCGGTCACGATCATCGAGTTCAGCGATTTCAACTGCCCATTCTGCCGGCAATGGCACCAGGAAGTCTTCGAGGAGCTGGTGGCGGCCTATCCGGCCCAGATCAGGTTCGTCTACAAGGACTTCCCGATCGTTGGCGATGGGACCCCCGGATTCGCGGCCGCCGAGGCGGCCAATTGCGCCGCAGAGCAGGGCGCCTTCTGGGAATTCCACAACGCCCTGTTCTCCGGAGACTATTCGCTCGAGCGAACCGGTTTTGAGGCGGCAGCCCGCCAGCTTGAGCTTGATCTCCCGGCACTCATGGAGTGCTTCGATAGCGGTCGGTATACGGAAGAGGTCGATGCGGACTTCCGCTATGGGGCCGACCTGGGAGTCACCGGCACGCCGACCTTCTTTATCAATGGCATCCCGCTCATCGGTGCCCAGCCGCTGTTGCGGTTCGTTGAGCTGATCAACTCCGAGCTGGGCAGATGACCCCATACATTCAACACACAGCCTTCATTTGGGATTAATTTCGCCGTGGTAGAACCCCTCGCGTTGCTTCAAATTGATGGGAGGTCCGCATGAGCGAGAAAAGGTTCTCGGTTGGGGTCGTGATCCTATTGGTCGTGCTGGGGGTGGGGATCGTGGCCGGCTCCATGGTCTCCGGGGTCTTCCTCGGCTATCAATGGGGAAGGTCGGCAGGAAGATCGCAGGCACTGGCGCGGGCACCTCGATTCTTGCCACGCGGCGTCGAGCCATTTCTGGACGAGCTGCTCCCGCAATTCGTTCCTCCCCAAGGCCGAGTGGAGCAACGCCCGTTCCTCGGGGTTAGCTTCCAAATGGTCACCGGCGAGCCAGCCCCGGAGCAGGACTTCTCGGCAGATCACGGGGCGTGGGTCACCCAGGTAGTCCCCGGCAGCCCCGCCGATGAGGCTGGATTGCAAGAAGGTGACATCATCTTGGCGGTTGATGGCCGGCAAGTCGATGACGATCACACCCTCCCAGACCTGATCAACGCCCACCGGCCCGGCGACACGATCGAGCTCTCGGTCCAGCGCGGTCGGAGGGGGCTCAGCGTCGAGGTAGAACTCGGGACCCGTCCGGGCGGCTTTATCGAAGAAGGGCTGAATCCGGGCCAAGACCTCCCTCATTTCTACTTCCAGTTCCACTGCTTCCCCGAGCCATGCCCACAGTTTGAGGATCGACCGTAGGTAACCCCCAATCCGATTCCCGCAGCCAGGCGGGCTCTCCAAGAGACATTACTGGCTACGCCGCGCTGGCTGCAGGGACCCTCAGCTTGGGGGTTTCCGCGATTCTCGTTCGATCGGCCGGCGCTCCGGGAGTGGTCAGCAGCTTCTACCGGATGCTGATCGCAACCCTGCTGCTTGCGGTCCCGTTCTACCGCCGCATCAAAACCATAAACTCTCCATCCCGCCGGGCGATCTGGATCGCAATCCTGGGCGGCGCCCTGTTCGCCGCCGACCTCGCCACCTGGGCGACCGGAGTCACCCTCAGTGGAGCGACCGTTCCCACCCTGCTCGGAAATACGGCACCGGTCTGGGTCGGGCTGGGAACTTTGCTGATCTTCCGGAGACAACTGGGGATTGGTTTCTGGATAGGTACGCTGGTGGCGATGCTGGGGGCCGGCCTGGTGCTAGGTATCGAAACCAGCGATGAGGTTGTCGGCGCGATCCTGGGCCTGATTGCCGGGGTCTTCTATGGCGGGTACTTCCTCGTCACGCAGCGCGGGCGGGAGCTGCTGGACTCCCTTACCTACTTTTGGGTAGCTTCGGCTAGCTCTGCAGTGGTCCTCTTGCTGCTCGCAGTCGGATTCCGGATGCCGCTTACCGGTTACCCAGCCAGTTCCTACCTGAATTTCTTGGCGATGGGGGTCATCACTCAGGTATTCGGCTATCTCGCGGTCAGTTACGCCCTCGGTCGTTTTCCGGCTTCGATCGTCGCGCCCACCCTGCTCGGCCAACCCGTGATTACTGCGCTGCTCGCGGTCCCGTTGCTTGGAGAAATGCTGGCTCCGGGCCAGATCCTGGGCGGTGCCGCGGTGCTCGCTGGAGTGTTGATCGTTCACCGCGGCCAGTCAATCTAGGCTCCCCGACGTCTCGCGAGATCGAGCAGGCCGGCGACGCAGGTATACTTCCTGAAAGCGGCGGGGATCCTTATTGATTGTCTGTCTTCCCCATGATCCCCCGCGGCCTCGATAGTCTCCAGATGGAGGTCGATCCAATGTCAGACAAACTCAAGGGCGATGGTGCGTTCAAGCTCACCTATGCCACGATGTTCGATCCGCCGGAGGAGCTCCACACTCGCTTCGAGACTGCCCTCAAAGAGCAAAAGGCCGGGCTTGGGCGTGAGTTCGGAATGCTCATCGGTGGCGACGAGGTCCAAAGCTCGGAGCAATTCGAAGACCGATCCCCCATTAACCAGGAGTGGATGCTGGGTAAGTTTCAACAAGGCGGTGAGGCCGAGGCGACTCGGGCCCTGGAGTCTGCCCGTCAAGCCACTCACAGCTGGTCGCGCACCCCCTGGAGAGAGCGGGTCGCAACGATGCGCAGGGTGGCCGATCGGATCGATGAGCGAGTGTACGAGTTAGCGGCCGCCACCGCGCTGGAGGTCGGCAAGAACCGGATGGAAGCCATAGCCGACGTAGCCGAGGCGGCGGCTCTGATCCGCTATGCCTGCGATCAGATGGAGGCCAACGAGGGCTTTATCCTCCAGATGGGGCAAGATCCGCTGAAGGGTTTCTCAGCCCACAATGTCTCGGTGCTGCGGCCGTACGGAGTCTGGGTGGTGATCAGCCCGTTTAATTTCCCGGCTGCCCTGACGGCAGGGCCGGCAGGAGCAGCGCTGGTCGCAGGGAACTGCGTTGTGATGAAACCGGCGTCAGATACTCCTTGGACGGTGCGGCTGCTGGCTGAGTGCTTTCACCAAGGCGGCCTGCCGAATGGGGCAGTGAACTTCGTGACCGGCTCGGGAGGCACGCTCGGGGAGGGGTTGATCAAGAGCCCCCTAGTGGATGGCATCACGTTCACCGGTTCATTCAATGTTGGCATTCACATCTATCGGAGATTCGCCCACGGCAAATACCCCCGGCCGAGCATTCTTGAGATGGGCGGCAAGAACCCCTCGCTGGTCTCGCGTAATGCAGACCTAGAGCGAGCGGTCTCCGGTATCGTGCGCTCCGCTTTCGGCCTGCAGGGCCAAAAGTGTTCAGCCAATTCGAGGATTTACGTCGAAGAGCCCGTCTACGATCAATTCTTGACCAAGTTCGTGGAGGCCACCCAGGCAATCAAGGTAGGCGACCCCACCGACCGGACCGTGTTCATGGGCCCGGTGATCAATCGCAAGGCCTATCAGGATTTCAAAGACTACAACGAAGAGCTCTCCGAGGGCGGTCGGTTCTTGAGCGGTGGCCATGTGCTTACGGATGGCGAGCTGGGGAAGGGGTTTTTCTGTCAGCCCACGATCATCTCCGAGGTGGAGCCCAGCCATCGACTGTGGAAACACGAGATGTTCCTGCCGATCACGATGGTTCACTCCATCGAGAGCCTGGAGCAGGGCATGCAGCTGGCCAACGATGTGAGCTATGGCCTGACCGCCGGTTTTTACGGCAGCGAAGAAGAGGCCGAGTGGTTCTTTGATCACATCGAAGCCGGGGTGACCTATGCCAATCGGCCCCAGGGCGCGACCACCGGCGCCTGGCCGGGCTTCCAGCCCTTCGGAGGTTGGAAGGGGTCGGGCTCTTCCGGCAAGAATGCGGGGGGCGTCCACTACCTGCAGCTCTACATGCACGAGCAGATCCACACTCTGATCCGGTAGCGTCGAACACTCCGCCCTCCGCCCGCCATTCGCATGATCCGATGATTGAGAATCCAGTGCCCTCCGGCGCATTCTCGCGGCTGTTCATCTCTCCCGATGAAAAGCGGCTCCGCGCCGGCTGGCGGCTGCTGGGACACTCGGCATTGCTGCTCTTATTTGGTGTGGTGTTTTCGGTCGTGCTCGCGATACCGCTGGCAGTCTTTAAGTTCGTCAGCGGGCAGAATCTCACCAACGCCATTCTGGCGCTCAGCACCATCGTGTCGTTACCGGCGATCACGCTCGCGACTTGGATTGCCCGGAGAGGGCTGGACCGTCGCTCCTTTCGATCCCTCGGCCTGGAGCTCGGCGCCGGCTGGCCCCGCGATCTGCTGGTGGGGTTCGCCATTCCGATCCCGCTGTTCGGCCTGATCTATCTCTTCGAGCTGGGAATGGGCTGGCTCGAGTTTCAAAGTTGGGGCTGGGCGGAGCGCGGTGTGCTGGCTACTGCGGTCGGGGTGCTGCTTATGTTGCTGGCCTTCGTGGCGGTCGGCTTCTATGAGGAGCTGCTGTTCCGCGGCTATTATCTCCAGAACCTCAAGGACGGCATCAATCCGACGATCGCGGTGCTCGCGACCTCGGCTGCCTTTGGGCTGGCGCACCTCGGCAACCTTAACGCTTCGCTGACCTCCACCCTCGGCATCTTCGCCGCCGGTCTCTTCTTGGCCTTTGCCTGGCTGCGGACCCAGGCCCTGTGGCTGCCGATCGGTATCCATATCGGCTGGAACTTCCTGCAGGGTCCGGTTTTCGGGTTTGAAGTCAGCGGAATCCCGACCCCTTCCCTGGTCAGGCATGTCGTGAACGGGCCCGAGCTGATCACCGGCGGCGCCTTTGGCCCAGAAGCTGGGTTGCTCGTGCTGCCTGCCATGGCCCTTGGGGCTGGCTTGATCTGGTGGTACACCCGCCATCGAGTAATGTCCGTGGTGTCCCCGTCTGCAGCCGAAGAGGGTTAATCGCACCCCACCTCCCCCGCAGCTAGCCCTCCACTCTTACTTTCCCCGCAAATCTGGCGTCTTGACTCAATAGCACATGTGTTCTATCCTTCTGCAACCGAACAAACGTGCTAAGGGAGGTGCGCTATGTCGGTCTATGCGGATCAGTTGAGGCAAGTTGGAGGGTCGGCGGGCAGAGTTCGGCCGTGGGTCGGCCTGCTTCGAAGCGAGCGAGATCGGGTATTTACCTTGATCATGCTCGCTGCCCTGGTGACCTTCGAGCTATTCAACTTCAGCACCACGGAGTTCGCGCTCAAGGATCTCCTGGGCGGCCTGCGGTTGGGCACCGCCCAGTGGGCTACGATTCTTGCCCTCGCCTTCAGCGCGGTCGATTTCGCCGGAGTGGCCTGGCTGTTCTCCCCTAAACAGGGCGCCCGGGTCGAGGCCTGGTATCTGGTGGGTGCCTGGCTGCTGGCGGCTACCATGAATGCGACCCTGACCTGGTGGTCGGTCTCGCTCGCACTGCTGCAGCATGAGTCATTAGGGAATGAGATCATCGCTCGAGAGACCCTGCTCTCCAGCGCGCCGGTCTTTGTGGCCGGTCTGATCTGGTTGCTGCGGGTGTTGCTGATCGGCAGCTTTACCCTCGCTTCCCGCCGCCCCTCAGGGGCTGAAATGCAACCTGCGGTTGCAACTGCTGTGATTCCGCCCCAGGCGCCGACAGACCGGGCTAGCAAGTCGGCCAGGCGAACCCTGATCGTCCGGCCGATCCGCCAGCGTTAGGCCCGACATGCGAGCAACGCGGGGGTTACTCTGGCTGCCAGTCGTCTTGGCAGCCAGTTTTCCCATCGGGCTGCTGACTGCCTGGACGGCTGCGCTGCCCGACCGGGACTCGGCGCCACCGCCGGAGCCGCAGTTGAATGCCGGTTTCGTTCAGGTGAACGCCCCAATCTCGGCGGCCTTCACTCCAGAAGTCCAGTACTGGGCTCCCGATATCGGGCGCTGGTCAGCTGAATTCGGTCTGCCGGCGGACTTGATCGCGACCGTGATGCAGATCGAGTCCTGTGGGCATCCTGAGGTGGAATCGACGGCCGGCGCGCTCGGGCTCTTTCAGGTAATGCCATTCCATTTCACTGCCGGCGAGGATCCACTGAATCCCGAAGTTAACGCCTCGCGTGGGCTGAGCTACTTAGCCCGCGGGTT
>CAYHSI010000126.1:0-6340 GCA_964359225.1 uncultured Anaerolineaceae bacterium | reverse complement strand
AGCCATAGGTCTTGGCGAGTTCAACGGCTTCATTGATCGCCACTTTGACCGGAGTCTCACCCCAGTAGAGCAGCTCCCACAACGCCAGCCGCAGAATATTGCGATCGATCACCGCCAATTCGGCGACCGGCCATTCAGGGGCGTTGGCGGCCACCAGCGCGTCGATCTCGGCCGTCAACTTGAGGGTCCCGGT
Organism: uncultured Anaerolineaceae bacterium; assembly: GCA_964359225.1. GTDB lineage: Bacteria > Chloroflexota > Anaerolineae > Anaerolineales > E44-bin32 > JADFRG01. The sequence continues at coordinate 6,147 of CAYHSI010000126.1, read as the reverse complement.
CACCACCGTGTGCAGGAAACTCTTTCCCTCCGGGGTGAGGTTTTCCTCGTAGCGTTCCAAAACCTCTTCCGCGGGGTGGCCGACGCTGTCCACCTCATAAAGAGCCTGGAGTGCCAACGAACGAACCCGGCGGCGTTCGTGCTTCAACCCTCACCCTGCTCGAAGTCAATCTCTTCAAAATGGACATCGATTCGCCCGACTTCCATCCCCACCATCTGTTCAATTGCGCGGGCGACCGCCTGCTGCACTTCGCGTCCGACCTTCCGGGCGTCGGCCCCATGGTCCAGAGCGAGGTAGAGCTCGGCTGATATTTGATTGTCCTCAATTTCGATCTGCACCCCCTCGCCGCTGCCACGCCGAAACAAGCGATCGACCGATGCAGGCGCCGCAGCCAGGCCCGAGACTCCCGGGACCGAAATGGCCGTGAGCTGGGCGATCCGGACCAGGACACCGGGGGCGATGGTGGTCAGACCCGGGGCTCGGCGGACTTCCTCCGCTTGATCGCTCATGGCCTAGCGCATCGCCATTCCGCCGTCGACGGCTAAGACGTGGCCAGTGACGTAGGCCGCATCATCGGAAGCCAGAAAGGCGACCGCTTTGGCGACCTCCGCCGGCTGGCCGGCGCGTCCGAGCGGGATCAATCCAAGCAGCGTCTGACGGGCCGTTTCTGGCGTGTTCTTCCAGATGTCGGTCTCGATATAGCCGGCGGCCACTGCGTTGACGGTCACATTGCGCGAGCCGACCTCCCTGGCCAGGGCGCGGGTCAGCCCGATCTGACCGGCTTTGGAGGCCGAATAGTTGGTCTGCCCCGGGTTCCCCATCTGACCCGAAACTGAGGTGATGTTGATGATCCTGCCGTACCGCTTCCGAATCATGTGGCGCACGGCGGCCTTCGAGCAGTTGAAGGTCGACTTGAGGTTGGTCCGCAGCACATCATCCCAGTCGGATTCCTTCATCGTCATGATGAGTCCGTCGCGAGTGATGCCGGCATTGTTGACCAGAACATGGAGATCGCCGAAGTGCTCGATGGCGAACTGAGTCAATCCCTGGGCTTGCTGCGGGTCGCCGACGTCGGCCTGATGGGCAGCGGCCTCTCCCCCGGCTTGGCCGATGGCGTCCACGACCTGGGCGGCCGCCTCGGCACCCGAGTGGTAATTGACCACAACCCGGGCTCCGCCGCGGCCAAGCTCCTCGGCGATTGCCCGGCCGATGCCTCGCGAAGCACCGGTAACAATGGCCACCTTACCTTCGAACTTCACGTTGAGATCCCGAGTGCGGAGCGCATTATACCCTCCGCCCTTTCGACGACTTTTGGGCTCATCTCCGCGCCCGCTCTTCGCTGAGCAGTCGGTCGGCGATCGCGTTGAGTTCCTCGTCGGAATAGTAGTGGATGATCACCTGACCCCCGCGCCGTCCGCCTTTAATTCTGACCCTCGTCCCCAGCTCTGCCTCCAGTCGGGTCTCCAGCGCGGCGGCCTCCGCACCCTGCCTAGGTGCTGCTCGCTGCCGGCGTGGACCTGCCCCAAGCTGGCGGATGAGCGCCTCGGTCTGGCGCACGTTGAGTCCCTTGCCAAGTACGGTCCGCAGTGCGGCCGTCTGGTCCTGGGCGGCGCCCAATCCGAGCAGCGCTCGGGCGTGACCCGCGCTGATTTGACCCTCGGCGAGCGCCTCTCGGACGCCGCTGGAGAGTTTCAGCAGTCGCAGGGTGTTGCTGACGTCGCTTCGGCTCCGCCCGATCAATCCGGCGATTTGGTCGTGGGAGAGGTCAAAGTCGTCGGCCAATTGGCGGAATCCCTCCGCCTCCTCCAGCGGGTTGAGGTTCTCCCGCTGCAGATTCTCGATCAGCGCCATCTCCAAGCTGGCTTGCTCCCCGGCTTGGCGGACCAGGGCTGGAACGGCCCGCAGACCGGCCAGGCGGGAGGCCTGTAGCCGTCGATCGCCGGCGACCAGTTGGTAACCGTCCGGGGTGGCCACCACCAGCAGCGGCTGCAGTAAGCCGTGGCGCTTAATGGATTCGGCCAGCTCGCGCAGCTCCTGCTTGGCGAAGCGAGTGCGGGGTTGGCGTGGATTAGGACCGATGCGATCGAGCGGGAGTTCCAGGATCCCCTGCGCCGACCCTGGCGGGATCAATGCCTCCAGGCCCTTGCCAAGAGCCCGCTTACGCGCCATGCGGTATGTTGGCCTGGAGCGGAATTGGGCTGCGGTCGGTGGTCAGCAGTTCCTCGGCGAAGGCCCGGTAGGCCTCGCCTCCGGGTGAAGTTGGGGCGTAGAGGGCAATCGGCAGACCGAAAGAGGGCGCCTCCGCCAAACGTACGCTCCGAGGGATTACTGTGTCGAAGACCAAATCTCCGAAATGCTTGCGGAGCTCTTCAGCGACTTCATCGGACAATCGGGTGCGCGAATCGTACATCGTTAGCAGCAGTCCCCGGACCCTGAGCTCCGGAAACAGACTGTGCCGGATTCGCTCCAGGGTCCGCATCAGCTGCGAAAGCCCTTCCAGGGCGAGATACTCGCACTGCACCGGTATGATGACTCCGTGCTCGGCGGCGACAAGCCCGTTGAGGGTCAGCAGCCCCAGCGAGGGCGGGCAATCAATGAGTACATGGTCGAACCGACCGGCCAGCGGCTGCAGCGCTCGCCGTAGGGCGAACTCCCGCTCTGGCAGCTCGACCAGTTCGATCTGTGCTCCGGCCAACGCGGCCGTGGAGGGGAGCAGGGTCAGCTTCAGTTTCGGGCTGTGGAGCACGCAATCTTGGGCTGGGACGCCGTCGATCAGGGCCTCGTACGTTCCGCGGCTGACCTGCTCAGGCCCGATCCCCAGGCAGGCCGTGGCGTTGGCCTGCGGATCGACATCCACGATCAGGACTTTCCGGCCAACCTGCGCCAGCTGAGAGCCGAGACTGACCGCGGTGGTGGTCTTACCTACCCCACCTTTTTGATTGACCAGGGCGTAGGTGGTCATCGGTTTCTCATCGCCGACAAGGCGGCCCTGGCCTCCGCAGGTGTCGGGGTGCCTGCCAAGCCTGGCTTTGACACGGAGCCAGCTGCGATCAGATTTGCGAGGCCCGCCGCCTCCCAGGGATTGCCGGTAGCTTGGAAGCGAACAAAGAAAACCGCGGCGAAGATGTCGCCGGCGCCGGTCGGGTCCACTTCGCGGGCAGGGGTGGCCGGGACCAACTCTGCCCGCTGCGCGTGATACACCGTGGCTCCCCGCGGGCCTTCGGTCACGACCAGGGTCTTGCAATGGGTCGCCATGGCCGCCGCGGCCGAACTGTCCATCCCCAGGTCTTCAATGCTGAGGACCACCGCGGCTGCCACATGCAGCAGATCGTGGACTGCCTCCCAAGACTGAAGGGTGACTCGTCCGGTCGAGTCCCAGATCCGCATCGACCCCTGAGGAGTGACACCCACAAACGAGTCAGGGAAAGCCTGCGCCAGATCGGAGGGAATCTCGCAGGCGATCGGGGCCAGATGAACGATCTTGGCCGCTCGCCAACTCTCCGGCACGTCGGCCAACTCGAGGTCGGTGGCCCGGGACCGCAGAGTCTGGACCCTCCCACTGGGGGTGTAGCGGTTCTCGAAGGAGGTCGAAGCCGGAGTGCTCTTGCGCCGGACGGCTAAGGCTTGCACCAGCTCTAGGTCCAGGCTGTCTGCGGCAGCGGTCACGAGACCGACCTTGCGACCGAGGGCGTGGGCTGTGAGACCGGCGTAGGCGACCGTGCCACCTAGGGTTGACCCTTCGGGGGTGGCGTCTTCCGAAAGGTGCCCAATTAGGAGGTAGTCGACGGAGGGAGGTTCAGTTCCGAAGCGCGGGGCCACAGGCAGGGGGATTCGGCTCCGCGGTACTAAGGCTTCGGAATGATCGTGACTTTGCGGTCGACACCTTCGCCCACGCTCTCGGTCCGAACCGCCGGGTGATCGCGCAGCGCCAGGTGAATGACCCGGCGTTCGTTTGCCGGCATCGGTTCCAGTTCCATGGTGCGCGCCAACTCGACCGCCTGGTCGGCGAGCTTAAGAGCCAACCGCTGCAATTCCTGCTCGCGGCGGGCCCGATAGCCTTCGATGTCGATGACAACCGCTACCTGCTGCTGGAGCTCTTTGGCGACGATCAGCCGGGTGAGGTACTGAAGCGCGGCCAGGGTCTCGCCCCGCCTGCCGATCAAGATTCCGAGGTCCTCGCCCCGCACATCCACCAAGAGCGGCTGGGTACGGGCTTCCGGATCGGCAGGGCCCCAGCCGGCCCGCACCTCAGCCTCGAGATCCATGAGCTTGATCAGTTGTTGGACGGTTTCCTGAACCGCTTGCACTGAGCGCGGATCTGTTCCAGGCGGTGCGGCCTGCGGGCCAGCTTCGACCCCCACCTGATCTTGCAGATCCTCCCTGGGCGCCCGATCAGCCGCGATCGATCCGGGGTGATCCTCGATCGCGATGCTGAGGCGCACCCGAGCCTGCCGGCCGGACAGCCCCAGGAAGCCCTTACCTCCCTCGTCGAGGACTTCTACTTCCAGGTCTTCCCGAGGCATCCCCAATTCGTCTGCCCCGCGGGCGATCGCCTCTTCGACGGATGGGGCGATAACCTCGAGGCTGGTTTTCTTGCTGACCATTTAGCCCTTCGGCAGCGCCTTCTGGTTGACGACCTTAGCCGGCTGCGAGCGGTTCGACCGCATCCGTTTCAGCACGACAGCTTGGGCGATGCCAAGCAAGTTGCTGACCAGGAAATACAACGCGAGTCCCGAGGCCAGACTGTAGGCGAAGTAGCCAAGGAACAGCGGCATGTACACGTTCATCACCTGGGTCATCTGGGCTCCCTGCCCGCCGGGACTGGGCGGGGTGGTGAGCTTAGTTTGCAGATAGGTCGTGACCACCACGATGATGGCCAACACCGGTAGACCCTGCGCTAGAAAAGGAACTCCACTCAGGAAACTCAGCGGGAGCCGCTCGGGCTGACCGAGGTCCATCCACAGGAATCGGCTGTCGAGCGGGATGATGGCGGAAGGGATGGCGCCGTAGATATGCTTTGAGAGTTCAAGCAGCTGGACCGGCGCGTGGGCCAGGGCCCGGATGACCGCGCCGTAAAGTCCGAAGATGATCGGGAACTGAATCACGGTTGGCAAACAGCCGGAGAAGGGATTGATCCCCAGCTCCTTATAGAGCTTCATCTGCTCTTCCTGCAGTTTCTGCTTGTTTCCCTTGTTTTTCTCCTGCAGCTTGAGGAACCGTTTGTCCTGCTGGAGCTCTTGCATCCGCTGCGTGCTCTGCTGTTGCTTGACGGTCAGCGGGAGGGTGATCAGCCGGATCAGGATGGTAAAGATGATGATGGCCAGACCAAAGGCACCTGCCAGCCCGAGCTGTGGGCCTAGCAGGTTGTAAATGAACAGCAGGGCATTCACCATCGGATTCAGAATCAGGGTGTCCCACATGGCCTATTGCCCCTCGGAGGGCGTGAAGCTCCAGCGGGTGGCACCGGACTCGGCGAGAAAGGCAGTCAGCAACGGTTCCCCGGTTGTGGTTGCCACCAACAGGGTCTCACCAACTAGCAACGGGTCGCTCAGCAGTTTCCCCTCGAGGGTCCGCTGCCAGAGCTCCGCACCGGTCGCGGCGGCACGGGCGCTCACCACGCCATTCTCGCTGACTATGAACACTCGCTCCTGATCAAACACGGGCGAAGCGGAGATCGAGCTGCCGATCGCGGTCCGCCAGGCTTCGGCCCCATTTTCCAGGGTGACCGCATGCAGCACGCCCGACAGGTCACCGAAGTAGGCCACCCCGTCACCCACGGCCGGCGCGCCCCAGACCCAATTCTCGACTTCGAATGTCCACTCAATCGATCCGCGTTCGGCATCGAGCGCATGCAGCTGGTGGCCAAAAGTTCCAACCAAGATCAGACCGCTTGACAGAACTGGCGAATCCGCAATGGCCCCGCCAAGATTTGGCGGATCATTCCAGATCAGTTGACCCGTGCTCCGATCGAGCACATACAGATTGTGGTCGAGGGCCGACAGGAAGATTCGGTCTCCGCTTACGACCGGTGCCGACCACAGTCCGCCCACCAGAGGTTCGCTGGAGGCCGGGGGGAAGTCCCAGAGTCCTGCTCCGGTACTCGCGTCTCGGGCGTAGAGTCGGCCATCGCTAGAGGCTACCAAAAGC
>CAYHSI010000125.1:0-6402 GCA_964359225.1 uncultured Anaerolineaceae bacterium | reverse complement strand
TGAGCTGAGCGAGGTGCTCAGCAAGCGGGGAAAGGTTATCGGGGTGCGGACGACTCGGGGAGAGGAAATCCGCTGTGAGCTGGTCGGAGTCGCAGTCGGAGTCAGGCCAAGGATTCGGTTGGCAAAGGAGGCGGGGCTGAAAGTCGATCGCGGCGTCTTGGTCAATGAATTCATGCGGACCGGGCAGCCTCAGGTATACGCCGCGGGGGACGTCGCCCAGGTCCACAATCCGCGCACCAACACCTATGACCTCTCCTCGTTGTGGAGCATCGCTCGCGAGCAGGGGAGGGTGGCCGGAAGGAATATGGCCGGGGCGCGGACCGCGTACGGGGCCCCCGCTCCTCGCAACATCACCCAGCTCGGCGGCATCGTCGTAACGATCCTGGGAGCGGTTGGCCGGGGCGGTGTGGACGATGACCTGGTGGCGATCACGCACGGAGATAGTGAGACCTGGCGCCATCAGCTCGACGCTTTCGTCTTCGAACACACGCGAGGCCCGAACCGGGTGCGGGTCCTGATGGACCAGCGGCATATCATCGGTGCAGTGCTGCTCGGCAATCGAACGTTAGACCGACCCTTGTCGTACTTGATCGAGCGCTCGGTGGACATCTCCTCTATGCGGGCACAGTTGGAGAAGGCACCGGAACTCTTGCCGACATTGTTGACTCGACGCGTCTATCTTGAGGAGCATCGGGAGTTGACAGCAAATGTCCGGGTCGCGTGAACTGAAGATCGCGGGCTGGATCGTTCTGGTCATCACGCTGGTGTACCTCGGGCTCGTTTGGCTTTTCGGCCTCCCTGCTGCCGGCAGCCGCTATGGGCGAGCATTGGGCTCGGTCGGCTTCCTGCTGATGCTCATGACCGAGACGCTGTACTCCACCCGCAAGCGGGCAGTTCACCGACCGTGGGGCCGCCTCGCCACCTGGTTGCGTTTCCACATCATCACCGGGATCGTCGGCCCCTATCTCGTGTTTCTGCACAGCGATTGGTCCTTTAGGGGATTGGCCGGGGTCGTCCTGCTGCTCACCTTTCTGGTCGTAATCAGCGGCTTCGTTGGCCGCTACATTTACACCGCCGTTCCCCGTAATGCCGACGGGCTGGTAGTTGAACTGGGAGACATCCGGCGGGAGATTCTCGAGATCGAGACCAGGATCCGGCGCTTGAAATCGGTGCAAAGTCTGCCCGGCGCTTGGAGAGCCGTTCCCGTTGGAAACGGCGCGTCGTTGATCTGGCTCCGAACTCTGGACGATCGGGGGGTGCGGTTGACCGCCTGGTGGAGAGCGCGCAGCCTATCCGGCGCGGCATGGGCTTCCTATCGGGAGAGAGAGATTCTGATCCGCCGCCGTCGTAGGCTGGGTCGACAGCTTTCAACCGTGGCAACCGCCCGCCGCATGCTGGCGGTATGGCGGGCGATTCACGTCCCCCTCGGCCTGGCGCTCTTCATCGCGGCCTTCCTCCACATCTTCGCCGCGATCTATTTCGCCGGCGCACCGGAATAATGCTCGGCTCCCGGTCAAGGGGTCGGTTGCCGAACCGGCCCCTGGGTTTCATGTCAGGCGTGGCGCTAATGGCGGGGCTGCTCACTTCGCTCGCCGCGGTTGCCTCGGCCATTGCCACTGACAACGAGGTCTTCAGCCCGGGGGAGCTGCGATCCATAGCCGCGGCCGAGCCGCTCGGGGGCGTCCGTTCCCATACCGAGTTGGAGTGCCGCGATTGCCACGTCCCACCCTGGAGCCTCCAGCCCATGGGGGAAAAATGCCTCGATTGCCACGCGGAGGTCCGGGAAGAGATGGCGGATCCCTCCAGCCTGCACGGCGATGAATTCGCGACGCCTCGAAACTGCCGGAAGTGTCACACCGAGCATGCGGGCCCGATGGCCTCCCTCACCCGCTATGACGGGGGAGACATTCGCCACGACCGGTTTGGTTTCTCCTTGAAAGCACATGAGGTGGAGTTCGGGGACCGGCTGATCGACTGTCAGGATTGTCACACCGAGTCGTTGCGGGCTTTCGATGTGGTGCCCTGTGTGGTCTGTCACCTCGAAATCGATGGTGATTGGATGTCCGGACACATCGACGACTACGGATACGGCTGTCTCGGCTGTCACGATGGCGTTGATAGTTATGGATCCGCGTTCGATCACCAGCGCGTGGTTTTCCCCCTGGAGGGAAAGCACCGGCAGGTTTCATGCAGCGGCTGTCACGCCGCAGCGACGACGATTACCGCGCTACGAGGCGCTCCCCAAGAGTGCGAAGCCTGCCATGGTCAGGATGATGTGCACGAAGGCCGCCTTGGCGCGGACTGCGCCGGCTGTCACACCGCGCTGGGGTGGGATCAGATACTGACCTTCGACCATGGGTTGACCGGATTCCCACTGGAGGGAGAGCACGTGGCCGTTCTCTGTGCGGAGTGCCATGTGAATGGCAAGCTGGCCGGAATCCCTAGGGAGTGTGTCGACTGCCATGTCCGCGAGGATGTGCACCTGGGTCGGGTAGGACGGCTGTGCGCGCAATGCCACGATCCCTCCGCCTGGGATCAGGTCAACCTCATCCTGTTCGACCACGGTCGAACGCGGTTTCCACTAACGGGGGCCCACCGAGCGATCACTTGTCAGGACTGCCACGGGGCTGACCTCTTAGCCAGCCTGCCGCGCAATTGCGTCGGCTGCCACAGCAAGGATGACCTTCACGAAGGTCGCCTTGGGATGGAGTGCCAGGACTGTCATTCAACCGCGAGCTGGAGCGAAGTGGATCTGGGAGCGTTTGACCACGATCTGACTGGCTTCCAGCTCACTGGAGCGCATGTTACGACCGCCTGCCAGAACTGCCACGTGAACGGTCAGCTGAGCGGGCTTCCCCAAGACTGCGTCGGCTGCCACTCGATGGACGACGTTCACCTCGGCCAACTCGGACCGGCCTGTGCCGACTGTCACGTACCCTCGGCCTGGATGGATCTCAGTCGTTTCGATCACAGCCGGACGGCTTTCCCGCTCACCGGAGCACACACGGCCGTGTCGTGCGACTTCTGTCACCTGGGAGATGACTACCAGGAAGCTCCTACCACTTGCTTCGCCTGCCACGGAGAACCACCGGTTCACCGAGGTCTGTTCGGGACGGCCTGTGCCGACTGCCATAACACCGAGGACTGGGTGCCGGCGGATTTCGGCCTGCCTCATAGCTTCCCATTGAGTCACGGCGGCGCAGAGGCGAACTGCTCGTTTTGCCACACCGTCCGAATGCAGGAATACACCTGTTTTGAGTGTCACGACCAGATGGATACCACCGAATTCCACGCGGGGATCGGAATTAGTGATCTGTCTTCGTGTGCGGGCTGTCATCCCAACGGCGAGAAATAGGCCGCGGGTTTCGTCCGGCGCCCGTTGGGCGACCGGATGCTGACCACAACTTGAAATCACAGGTGAATCCGGAGGGCTTCAGGCTCGTGGGCGAGCCAGGGTCACATCCCCGGGGCGGATGATCGGGAGGCGGACACTGAATCGACTGCCCTGGCCCATCGCGCTGGTGGCCGAGACCGTGCCACCGTGGGCCTGCACGATCTCGCGGGAGATGGCCAGTCCCAGCCCGACCCCCCGGGGTCCGCTGCCGGAGCGGGCTTTGTCCAGCTGGTAGAAGCGCTCGAAAATCCGCGAGAGCTCGTTGGGCGGGATACCGGGTCCGCTGTCTTCCACATGGACGGTGATCCAACCGGGCTCGGCCTCGCTGCCCAGCTTCACCACTCCTCCCCGGGGAGTGTGTTTGAGGGCATTGTCGATCAGATTGGTGAAGACCTGCGCCAGCCGGTCTCCATCCCCGATCAACCCAGGCAAGGTGTTGGCGTGGTTCTCAAGCAGCACCCCTCGCTCCTGGGCCTTCAGCGTGAGCCGCTCCACGATCGCGGCCAGGATTGCAGGTAGATCGACCGGCCGCCGATCGAGGGCGGCCTGGCCGGTGTCCAGCTTCGCCAGGTCCAGCAGCTCCTCGACCAGCCTGGCAAGCCGTTGTGCTTCATCATGGATGACGCCGGCTGCGCGTTGTGGGTCGGCCGCGGCCCCATCCAGCAAGGCCTGGGCGTAACCCTGGATCGAGGTTAGCGGGGTTTTCAACTCGTGTGAGACGTTCGCGACGAAGTCGCGCATGGCCTGTTGACTGCCCCGAACCTGCTGCACCATCTCATTGAAGGAGACGGCCAGGCTGTGGGCCTCCTCCGGACCGGAGGGGGCAAGCCGCTGGCTCAAGTCACCAGCCGCGACCGCCCGGGCCGCCGCGGCGGTCTTTCGCAACGGCGCAGCTACCCAGCGTGAGATCAGCCAGGCCAGCATGACCGAGGCCACCAGGGCGACCAAACCGGCCCGCAGGACGATCGGAAGGATTGTTTCTTCGGCCAGCGCGGCCAGGGCGGTCGGGCGAGGAGCGACGATCAACAGCGCCCGGTCTTCACCCAACGGCTGCGCTACGTACAACGACCGGTTGAGGATCCCCCCAAAGCTTCCGCTAACCGCTGGCTCATTGGCCGGGGGCACATCCAGCAGGTCCGCGGGCGGCGGCTCGAGTTCTGGGCGGCTGTCGGCCAGGATCTCCTGTCCCGGGCCAATCACCAGCAGCCTGGCCTCCCGGACTCCGATCCTCCCCAGGATCTGGTTGAGCCGCTCCGGAGCAATCAACTGCACCGCTCGACCGCCTCGCTGGGCCGTCAGCTCGGCGATGCCCTCCATGCGGGCCAAGAGCTGCCGGTCGAGCAGCCGGCTGTTGAGCAGAATGAGCACCAGGCCCACGCCGACGATCAGCAGCACCAGCCCGCTGACCAGGAGGTGGGTGAACAGCAGACGGGAGCGAAGCGACCGGAACATTCAAAGACAATCTAATCGAACAAAACTATTCAGGCAGCTCCCACACCCACAGGTTATCAAAAATGCAGGTTGCGTTTAGGCCCGTACCGTGGAAAGCCTCCAGGGCGATTTGCCCTTGAGACAGGCTAGCGGGCAAAGTGGCGTCGCCCAGCCGTTCCCCATTGGCATACGCGGTGACGGTCAAGCCTGCCACCGAGAGCACGAAGTGATTGGTGGAGCCCTGCCCTAGGTTGATGGCCGAGTTGATTTTGACATCACTGATCATGGTCATGGAGCCGGATTCCTCCAGCTCCATGTTCCAGTGGGGCTGGCCGGAAAGGCGGATGGCCTGGAAGGTGGCAAAATAACGAAACGCATGTAACTCGGTGAAATCGTCGACGGTATCAATGTCAATAGCGTCTTTTCCGTGGAAGAGAATTCCGCAGCCAGAAATACCTGGTTCGCTTTCCCAATCGACATCTGCGGCGAACACGAAATTGGTGAACGATGGATTCGGATCATCCAGGAATCCGTGAACAACATTGATGGGCTGTTTGGTGGAAAGCTCAAAATCCACATTCAAGAGCGGCCCCCAGGCCAGCGCCCCCACTTCCGTGGAGTAGCCCGTCAATTCAAGATCCGGGGCGATGTTCGCCTGGATGAAGGCCTGGACAGCGGCTTCCTCGGCCGCCGAGGTCGGAGCCACTTGTTCGATCCGAGCCCTGGCTTCGGCGTTGGCTGCGGCGGTCATAGCGATGCTCGAGTCTTCTGTGGCTGTAGGAACCACGGTGGAAGTGGGAACCACGGTAGCAGTGGTTTCTGTGGCGCTGCCGCAGGCGGTGCCGGCGATTAACAACAATGTCAGCAGGGCAGGTGTTTTGTGATTCATGTCAAGTTCCTTTCTCTTTTCGTTCTTCCCTACTTGCATAATTTGTTTCACGGCGGGAAGTATTGTTACCATTCAACTCACTAAAACTACAAGTTTGTAGCCCACGCCGGTCAGCGTCTCGATACTCACCCGGCTTCCCTTCAGTCGCTTGCGCAGGTGGGCGACGTGCACGTCCACGGTGCGGGTCTCACCGTAGAAGTCATAGCCCCACACTTTGTTGAGCAGCTGCTCACGGGTCAGCACGATCCCTTTGTTCTCGGCGAAGGCCTGCAGCAGGTCGAACTCTTTTGCCCGGAGTTCGATCGGCTCTCCATCGATGGTCACCTCCCGGCGGGCCGGGTCGATGGTTAGATCCGCGACATGCAGCGGCTGTTCATTCGCACGGAACGAACGCTCGCTCCGGCGCAGGATTGCCTTCACCCGGGCGACCAGTTCGCGCGGGTTAAAGGGCTTGGTGAGGTAGTCGTCGGCTCCCAATTCCAGTCCCACGATCTTGTCGACGTCCTCATCCCGGGCAGTTAGCATGATGATCGGCACGTCAGACTTGGCGCGAGTCCGCCGGCACACCTCGAAGCCGTCCAGTTCCGGAAGCATGAGATCTAGCACGATCAATGCAGGTTCGCGGGTCTGGATGTGTTCGAGCGCCGTGGCCCCGTCCGAGGCGGACTCGACTCGATAGCCCTCCTTT
>CAYHSI010000124.1:0-6405 GCA_964359225.1 uncultured Anaerolineaceae bacterium | reverse complement strand
GCAGCAGGTCCAGCCGATTCCCCTCCTGGTAGCGGTCGATGTACCGGTCGACCGCCTCTCGGATGAGCGCACTTTGACTTCGGCCCAGACGTCTGCCCAAGGCCCTGAGTGCTTTTCGCTCATGCGTAGTCAGGTAGATCTGCGTTCGTTCCAAGCGGTTCTCCTGGTGGTGTATGTCAGTAATGTATATCACGGCGGCCGGATTGTCAAGAGCCACTCCAATCGGCCTCAGGCCACCCGGAAATTCTTGAATTGCCACGGATCTGCCGGGTCCACGTCTTCCTCGAACAGCCAGCCGCGCCCCTCGAGCGGTGTCCAGTCGGTGTACTTCCCCACGATATCGCCGAGGTACGGGTCGGCGATGTCCAGCACCCGCCGGTAGTCAAGCTCGTCTGGCTCGACGATGCCCGCCTCCGGGTTTTCGAGTACCCACACCATCGCGCCCAACACACCAGCCACCACCTGCAGGCTGGTCGCATTGTTGTAAGGTGCGAGGGCGCGCGCCTGCTGGATGGAGAGGCGCGAGCCAAACCAGTAGGCGTTCTTCGAGTGCCCCATGAGCAGCGCCCCGAGCTCGTCCACCCCCTCGAAGATTTCATCCATGAAGATGCGGTGCTTGGGCTGCTCGACCCAGTTCTTGCCCGCCAGCTCGTGGTTTGATAGCACCGCATCGTCGCATGGGTGGTAGGCGTAATGGCAGGTCGGGCGGTAAATCGCCCGGCCGTTCTCATGCACCGTGAAGTAGTCGGCGATCGAAATGGATTCGCCGTGGGTGATGAGGAAACCATGATAGGGACCTTCATCCGGTGTCCACGAACGCACTTTCACCGACATCCCGGGCCGTCCGAGGTAGATCGCCGACCCACCGCCGAAATCATGCCGATGACCATCGGGCGGGAAGTACCGCTCGTGGGTGCCCCAGCCCAGCTCGGAAGGCTGGCGCCCCTCTCCAAGAAATCCTTCCACCGACCAGGTGTTAGCGAACTCCATCCGCTGCTTGCGCGGTTCGGCGACCTGGGTGTCGCGTTCGGCACAATGGATCACCTTGATCCCAAGCTTCATCGCCAGGCGCCCCCACTCCTCCTTGGAGTTCGGAATCTCCACCCCGCCCAACACGTCGCGGGCGACGTTGACCAGGCCCTGTTTGACCCAATGCGAGATTAGCCCGGGGTTTGCACCGTGAGTCACCGCCGCTGTGGCCGCCTTCGGATACTTCCGCCTCAGTGAAAGGACCTCCTCACGCAAGGCGTAGTTTGAGCGCGCGCTCGGCGGGAGCGAGGCGTCGGTGTACCCGCCGGCCCACGGCTCGATGCTGGCGTCAAGGTAGAGAATCCCGCGCGGGAGGCAGAATTCGATCAGGGCCGCGCTCGAAACGTCCACCGACAGGTTGAGCAGCAGATCTCCCTTGCCCAACGGCGGCTCGAGGATTCCTAAGTAGTTGTCGGGCTCAAGGGGGTTGACGGCGAGCTTCACCCCATACTCCTCCGCCACCTTTCGTCCGTGATCGTCTGCGGCGAGGATCCGAATTCGCTCGCGCGGCAGCTCGATGTGCCGTAGGATCAGCGGCAGCGCGGCCTGGCCGATCGAGCCGAAGCCGACCATGACCAGCCGTCCGTCAAACCTGGCGTGCTTAACTTGCTCCATTCCTGACGTGGTGCTCCTCTGAATGATCGGAGTCTAACATTCGTGGCGGGAGCCCGACGGAGGCCCGCCCCGGCCGGGTCGCAGTGTGTTGCAGCCATGCCCCGGTCGCAAATCGGGGCAGCAGCACCGTCGCGTCTCGACTAGACCTTGGGAATTGTCGGTCTCGATCTGCTTCTCGAGCTGCTTGCCTTCCTCTTAGTGGAAGGTAATGTCCCAGTGATTACCTTCGCGGGCGAACACATTACCGTTGGGGTCCCGGTATAGTTCTGCCCCGTCCGAGCGTTGTCCGGTGTGTTCGAAGTTGTCCTCGATGTAGCTGTTCACAGTGGGATTCAGGCTAATGTCCACCTTGTAGCCGTTGGCATGGCTGAACTCGCCGGCTGTATGGCCAACCTCAGTCCCTCCGGTCATCACCAGGTTCACTCCGACTGCATTGCGGAACGCAACGAGCCCATCTTCCGTCTCTTGGCGGATGCCTTCAACGGAGGTGCAGGTGCCGTTGTTACGGTCTCTGCAATTCCCGCTCGATTGAATGGTGATGCCATTCTCGTTTAGTCTCGCTTCACTGGTCTCCGCCTGCGTTTGTTGGACGGGGGTACCATTCGCGCCCTCCGCCCCGCCAGCTCGGCCGGCGCTGGAGCCAACCGCGGCGCCAATGGCACCCAACAGCCTAGCGGCCAACTCTTCGGCCTGTCGCATGACATCGTCCATTTTGTTGGTCGTCTGGCCCGCGTTCTCGAGCGCACTATGAAGGCGTTTCAGCGATGGTAGTACGGTCGAATCGAACTCGTCGTAAAACTTGCTTGCGCCTTCGCCAATCCAGTCCCCTTGCCTTAGGGTATTTACCGCCTGCTCAAGATTCCGCAGGGTCTTGCGCGTCTCTTCGGCCTGTTGGCCGAACCGCTGCGCCATCTGCCTGAGGCTGTCGTAATCGGCTCGGATCTTGTTTGGCGCCATTGCAATACCTCCTGGTGAAATGGCGGTCAGCTTTCCTGGGATCGGTTCTTCCGCCGATTTGATCATAACTCCGGAAACGCCGCGAGCGGGATGCTCCAGCTCCAACCTGGCCTAGACGCAGTTCATCGTTGGCTACAAACAGGAAGCTGGCCCCTATTGTTGCGACGAGAATAGGGCCGTGAGAAACCCCAGGCTGATCACCCCAAAGAAACTCAGCGCGCAGATCGTTCCGGCGACCATGAGGCAGCCCGCCCCTGCGACGAGCCCGACCGACTTCCAACTGCCGGTCGCATGGATCTTCTTGACGTATGCGGAGGCCTGGATCCCGGAAACGATGGGCGCAGCGATGTAGATGGGAATGAAGACGCAGCCGGCCAACCCGCCGGTCAGTGTGGAAAGGAATCCAGCAATCGCGATGTACGCCCACCAGCCGAGCATGAGCGCGAGGCCCAGGCCAACTCGGCCCGAGTACACGTGACCGATGCCGAACAGGGAGAACAGGCCGAACACGATCTCCAGGATGAGGGCTGTGGTAGTGGCCGCCTGGACCTCGGGCGCCAAGAGTTCCCTCGGGGCTGCGGCGGGCGGGCTGGTCTCAGATGTTGGCATCGGTCACCTCATTAGTCTCCCGTGAGCTGGCGGGGGAATCGGCCGTTTGCTCGCCCCCGGGGACTCTACTCACACTCCAGTTTGAGGGCAACCGTTTCGCAGACCCTCTCCTCAGGCCGCCAGCGTACGATCCCGAGCTGTCCTCCGAATACAATGTATACTGCCCGCCTCAAGTGCTAGCCCCAAGAGTTCGCTCGGACTACGAAGGGTTAGGCCGAATCTCTCTCGAGTTCAATAGTAGCGCCGAGGTCACCCGCAAGTCGCTGCTGCGCCTGCGAAGCTGCGTGGGCGCACTGCAAGACGGTGATTGGATCGGACAGGGCGCCCGGGCTTTCTTTCGGGAAATGGACTCCGAAGTGCTTCCTTCCGTGCAGCGGCTCCAGTCCGCGTTAGAAGCGGCCGCCCGCACCACGGCCGAGATCGGCCGAGTGATGCAGCAGGCGGAGGACGATGCGGCCCGCCTGTTTAGAGGGAACGGCGCCGCGACCATGCTGCCGTCCCCCGCGCACCCGACACCCGACGAGGGTTCCGGTCCGTTCGACTCGATCTCGCCAGTCGCGGCGGATTACGCCTTCCAGGCTCTACTTGTGGCCGGCGCGGCGCATTGGGATCTCGCACAGAATCGCCCGGACGCGGCGCTCCACATGCGGCACTACCTCGAGGGCAGCGGCGAACCATTGGAAGTCGACGTGGGCAAGCTGCTCAAGGACGAGCCTGCCTTCCAGCTCCAGAGTCAGGGCTCGCTTCAAACGTTCCTTAATGGCCTCGAAAGCCAGATTCAAGGTGAGTACCATGGTCAGCCGCTCAGCTTCCAAGTGACCTCACCCTGGATGCCCGCCCCCTATGCGACGAGCAAGAACTGGTACTATGCCATGGGCGGGTACAGCTACGCCTACTCGGCCGAGGTGAATGTAACGCCCCCGATCACGCCGGGTGGGAGCCCGACCGTCGAGGTCCAATACCAGATGCAGGTTTGGGACTACTACAACTGGGACAAGGGGAAGTCGGTCACGATCCCTCGACCTACTTTGCCTGGTACCGATATCCCGATTTCCGTTCCTATCCCAGAGGAGTATCGGCCCCACATTACAGAGGTTGGGGACAGTTGGCATGTCAAAGACACCGCGCTAGCCCGGCTTCATCTGACCGGGCTGGCCCAGGAATACGAGATCACCGGCCAGACCGAGGTGATCACGCTGAATTACACGCTCGATCCGAACTCCGGTCAGCTCACGCCGAGTACGGTCCCTGTGGCGGGGCCGCCCCCGGGCCGGTGAGACCGGGTCGAAGGCGGAGTATGGGAAGAGGGGCCGGGATCTCAAGTCTCCTCGCGCTGGCAGTTCTGATCCAGTCCCAGGTCAGCTGTGGGCGTCTGGTTTCTCTGAATCGAGGTGCTGCAACGATGACACCAACTGCTGCGACGACCGTTCCGATCTCGGATGTCGAGAAATGGGGCCGGTTGACCATGCCATCCTCCGCGCAGGACGTACGGGCCTACGTGGACCCGGGCGGCCTGGACGCCATTGTAGTGCTCACCTTCAAGCTGCCCAAGGTCGACCTCGATTCATTCCTTGCCAGTGCCGGCTATGCGGGTGAGTTGCAGCCGGTGGAGGATGAGCTCTCCGCCGCAGCATTCTTCCTGGGTTTCTCCCAGTACCTTCAAGGCTGGCCGAGCGACGCAGAGTGGGAAGAATTAGTTACCGATCCCACCCGCAACCTTATGGGTCAGGCGGTGGATGAGGACGGATTCCACCGAAGCATAGTAGTTGACGAGACGGACCCAGAGCAGTACACGGTTTTCCTGGTCCACTTCGAGGTGTACTGACTTCCCGGTCTCGCGAAGAATCCTGCGGGGTGCGCTTCGAACGCTGTCAGGGTTGTCAACCCTGGCGCTGCTCACACTTAACCTCCAACTGTACGCACCGGACAGCGCCAAGTATGGCCCCGATCGGTTAGGGGAAGATGTCGTGCCGCAGCTGCGTTTTCTCGGCCAGGCGCTTCGCCGCGGGGCCGGCGAGCGAATGCAGGATCTATTCCCTGAGGGCCACTTCTTCATGCATGTTCTCTACGGACTTGCATGGGTCGAGGTCGGCCTGCGTCAACCTCCGGAGTCGGCCCTGCATCTACAGGCTCTAGAGGAGGCCAACTGGGCCCTCGAGCGCCTGGACAGGGACGCGGCCCGGGCTCCCTTCAGCCGCGATCTCGACCCACCTTACGGAGTGTTTTACATCGGATGGAGCAACTGGCTGCGAGGCGGGCTGCTGCTATTGCAGCCGGAGCAAAGCCGCCCGCTCGCCCAAGTCGATCGTTTCCAAGCCGAATGCCGGGCGCTGGCACTTGCGTTTGATCGAAGCCCAACCCCCTTTCTGCCGGCGTATCCCGGGCAGGCCTGGCCGGTAGACAGCGTTGTGGCGATCGCGACTCTGCGTTTACACGACACCTTGTTCCCGCCGCGTTTCGGCACGACCACTCAACGATGGCTCGAAGCAGCTCAGGATCGATTGGATCCGGCTACCGGCCTGCTCCCGCACCGCGTGGATTCGCAGACTGGGGAGGTCCTGGAGGGAGCGCGCGGTTCTTCGCAGAGCCTGGTAGCGCGGTTCCTCGTCGAAGTCGATCCGGAGTGGGGACGCAGCCAATATGCTTTGTTTCGCCGGCAGTTCGTGGCGCCATTCTTAGGCGCGCCGGGAGTACGCGAGTATCCGGAACACATCACTGGCGAGGGTGACATCGACTCTGGGCCTTTGGTGGCGGGGTTCAGTGCCTCGGCGACGGTCGTCATGATCGGAGCGGCACAGGTCCAAGGAGATCGTGAGATCGCCGACGCGCTCATCGATGCCAGCGAAGCGGCTGGATTGCCCATTCGCTGGGCGGGCGCCAAACGCTATCTGTTTGGCCAGCTCCCGATCGGGGACGCGTTCCTGGTGTGGGCCAAGACCTCGCGGCCATGGGTGGCGACTTGGTCCGCCGCGGCCTTGCAGCGGGTGGTCGAAGGTTGGTGGCGGCTGCCGGTGCACGGGGTGTCACTCACTGTCGTCGCTGGGCTTTGGCTGCTGACCTTGCGCGTGGGTCGGTCCAGAGAGCCGAACGCGACGCATAGCATTTCGGTGGATTGAACTTGACCGCGGCCCGCGCGCCCTCCGTGTCAAGTCAAATGAGAATGTTACCGAGCGGTGAATGATCCCTCAATTGATA
>CAYHSI010000123.1:0-6420 GCA_964359225.1 uncultured Anaerolineaceae bacterium | reverse complement strand
AGTTCGGCCTGGAAGGTGAGCGTCTCGAGGCGGGGAACATAATCCTCCAACCGCTGCCGGAGGTCCCGGCCGACGAAGTAGGCCGCGTCGGCAAAGCGGGCCCGAATGACTTGCTCATGGCCGTGGATCACTTGACGGCCCCCCACCCCATTCCCGACCGCAATAAAGTACGGCAGCAGTCCCCCCTTCGATTCCACCGGAAAACAGCGCTGGTGTACCTTCATGACTGAGACCAGGAC
Organism: uncultured Anaerolineaceae bacterium; assembly: GCA_964359225.1. Lineage (GTDB taxonomy): Bacteria > Chloroflexota > Anaerolineae > Anaerolineales > E44-bin32 > JADFRG01. The sequence continues at coordinate 6,181 of CAYHSI010000123.1, read as the reverse complement.
TTCCCGCGGCAGGTCCAAATGAGAGCGGTCAAAGCCGCCCCGCAGCGCGACCGGTGCCTCAACCAGGTTTGTTACCTCCTCCAGCAGTTCGGGGTCGTCAACGACCTTGCCTTTGACCGCGGAGGCGAGCCTGAGGATCTGGCGGGAAATCGCAGCCTGCCTGCGTTGTCGGTCGAGCAGGATTCCCGCCCGCCGCAGGCGGTCAAAGTAGTCTGCCGGCGTCCGCACCCGGATCGGCCCCGCTTGGGAAGTCCGCAGACCGCGAGTGGTCCGGCCGCTCCGAAGCCCGGCGTACTCAAACCCCACCAGGCAGCCTCCGTGCAGTGCCAGCAGCCATCGGATCGGGCGGGCAAAGGCGGTCCCGCTTGCGTCCCAGCGCATCGGCTGCTCGAATTGCAGGGAGGCGAGCAAGCCGGGGAGCGCCTCCGCCAGGACTTCAGCTGCCGCAAGTCCGGTTTCCGTGAGTTCTGCGACGACGTAGCGCCCGCCCGCGAGCTCTTGAGTTTGCAGCGCTCTGATCGGAACACCCGCGCTCTTGGCAAATCCGCGGGCGGCCGCAGTCGGCTTCCCATTCGCATCGAACGCCCGGTCTGCCGGCGGTCCCTTCAAGGTGCGAGTGCGATCGGATTGGCGGGGCGCCAGGCCCTTGACATGCACGACCAGCCGCCGCGGCGTGCCCGTGACTTCGATTCCACGATGCTCAAGACGCAACTCTTCGAACAGAGGCGGCAGCTTCGTTTCGAGCTGGGAGATCGCGTCGCTCAAATCACCCACCGGCAGCTCTTCGGTGCCCAGTTCGAGCACGAAGGCCGTCGGTTGAGACGGCGGACGTCCACGCACCGGCGCCACATGGAATCGCGGCTCGCTCGGTTCGCGCCATGGGAACCCTTGCCGTTCGCGCTCGGCCAGGTACGCGCGGGCCACCTGCCGGGCGATCACGCGCATCTTGCCAAAGTAGGACGTTCGCTCGGTAACCCCGATCGAGCCCCGGGCGTCCAGCACATTGAAGGTGTGTGAGCACTTGAGCAGATAGTCGTAGGCCGGAAATACCAGGCCGCCTTCCAAGGCCACGTGGGCCTCCTGCTCGAAATCACCGAACATCTGCTTCAGCCGCACCACATTCGCACTCTCAAAGAAATACTTGCTGTGCTCCTGTTCTGCAGTGAGCAGCAGGTCACCGTAGCTGCGGCGGCCATCCCAACGGATCTCCGAGAAGTGGCCGACCCTTTGAATCGCCATCAGGATTCGCTCCAGCCCATAGGTGATTTCCACCGATACCGGGTCCAGACTCATCCCACCGGCCTGCTGGAAATAGGTGAACTGAGTAATCTCGAGACCATCGAGCCAGACCTCCCAACCCAGTCCCCAGGCGCCCAATGGCGGAGCTTCCCAGCGGTCTTCGACAAATCGGATATCGTGCTCACGGGGATTGATCCCCAAGGCCTCGAGCGAGCGGAGAAAGATCTCCTGGGGATTTCCTGGGTCGGGCTTCAGGATCACCTGATACTGGTAATAGACCCCCATTCGGTTCGGATTTTCGCCATAGCGGGCATCGTCCGGCCGCACGGTCGTCTCAACGTAGGCGACCCGCCACGGCTCCGGGCCCAGGACCCGTAGGAAGGTCGCCGGGTTCATGGTCCCGGCCCCAACCTGGGTGTAATAGGGCTGCCAGATCAGGCAGCCCTCTTTGGCCCAGAACCGTTCGAGTACGGAGACCGCCTGCTGGAACGTCAGCCCGGGGTTGGCGGCCGCCGGGCGAGTCCGAGAGCTGGTCTTCCGCTTTCGCCTGCTCGACGATCGGCTAGGAATAGACGTTTGTCTCCTTCAGTCGCCGCACCTGGCGCACGAAGCCAGGTACGTTCAACTCTCGTTCGAGCAGGTAGCTGAAGTAGCTCTCCAGCAATCCGTCGAGTTCTTGCGCCACACTCGGGCTAAGCTTCGGCCGAGCGGCCTGCGCATAGGAATTGCGCTGGGTGTGGCGAAGGACCTTCAATGCCAGAAGCGTCAGCGGCCGGGCCTGGTCCCGCTGCGGTCCGCAGCTCGGACACAGCAACCCACCCTCCGACAATGAGAAGAACTGATCCACGGGCCGGGCCTGGTTGGAGCAGCTAACGCAGCGGAACAACTCCGGCCGATACCCCACCAGGTCCAGCAGCCAGATCTGGAAGTACCGCAGTGCGACCTCCGGCACCGCCTCACGATCGAGGCGGTCCAAGGTGTCGGCAGCCAGCTGAAATAAGCCGAGCGAGTCGCCCTCTTGAACCCCAAAACGATCGATCAGCTCGGCAACGTAGGCCGCCAGGCCGAGTCTCAGCAGGTCGGTGCGAATTTGGGGAAAGGTCCGCACGGCTTCGGCCTGGGTGATGATGTCCAGCTCGCGGCCGCGGGCCAGCAGCAGGTTGACGAGGGTGAACGGCTCGAGGTGACCCGCCTTCTTCGACCCCGGGCGGCGCACCCCCTTCGCCACCGCCCGCAGTTTCCCATGCTGGGGGGTGAACAGGGTCAGCAAGCGATCGGCCTCGCCCAGATCCATCCGGCGAAGCACGATCGCATCCGTGCGAAAAACTCGACCTCGCTCGGTCACCCGGGGCATTATACCAATCGGGTTGAATTGGGCTGCTAGGGTTAGGAGATGACCAGATCTTGGGGTCCGAAGGCGTGGGGAATGAGTTCGGCCAGGCCGATCTTCCGGTGAATCTTCCCGGAAGCATCGGCAATAATCACCAGCAGCTCGCTGCCGAATTCGGAGAGCACCTGCCGGCAGGCGCCGCAGGGGGCTCCCCCGTTCTCGGTGACTACCGCCAGGGCCTCGAATGCCCGCTCCCCGTCCGACACCGCCCGGAAGATCGCGTTCCGCTCGGCGCACATCGTGGTGGGATAGGCTGCGTTCTCGACGTTGACCCCCTCATAGATCTGACCCGAACGACCCAGCACGGCCGCCCCTACCGGGTAATTCGAGTATGGGGCGTACGCCCTCCGCCGGACGGTCTGAGCGCGCAGTACCAGCTCAGCGATTGCCTCGTCGCTCGGCTCCATCCTGCTTTCCCTGTCCGTTGCCGCGAGCCTCGACAACTGGTTCAACCGACAGCTTGCGGGCCCGCACTCTTCGGATTCGACGCCGGACTACTTGATCCACCACCAGTTCCAATCCGCCTGACTCGAGCTTGTCGCCCGGAGAAGGAACCCGCCCAAGCTCACTATAGATGAAACCTCCCAGGGTCTCGTCGGCCTGTTTTGGCAAGTCCGACCCGGCGATCTCGTTGACGTCGTCCAGATCGATCCCTCCGCTGAAGATGTACTCTCCGTCTTCCAACTGGCGGAAGCTGGCCTCCTCGGCGAAATCATACTCGTCCCGGATCTCGCCGATAATCTCCTCCACAATATCTTCGAGCGTGACCAATCCTGCCGTGCCGCCGTACTCGTCCACCACGACCGCCATGTGCACCCGGCGCGATTGCAATTCCTCGAGCAGTTCATCCACTTTCTTGGCTTCTGGCACGAAGTAGGCCTCGCGCTTGAGCTGTCCGACCGTCCGTCCATGCTCGCCTTCCTGCCAGGCTCCGAGCAAGTCCTTGACGAAGACCAATCCGATCACATCATCAATCGTAACCCGATACACCGGTGCTCGAGAATACCCGGTCTCCAGCAGCCGGTCGGTCGCCTCCGACAGGGTAGTCTGCTCCTCAAAGGCCAGCATATCGATCCGGGGCACCATCACCTCGCGGGCCAGGGTGTCATCCAGTTGAAAAATGGAGTAGATCATGGCCTTCTCAACTTGCTCGATGGAGCCGCCTTCCTCACCCGCGTCCACCATCGTCATGATCTCTTCCTCGGTCACAACCAACTGACCTACCCGTCTCGGCACCCCGGCCAGCGCTTCTACTAGCCGGAAAATAAGCCGACCCAGCGGCGCCAACCCGCCCACTACCAGCGCGGCCACCGGAGCCAGGCGGGCCGCCCAACGCTCCGGCTCCTGTCTGACCAAGTTCTCGGCCAGCAGCTCGACCAAACTCATCGCCAGGCCAATCCCAGCCAGCGAGACTGCCAAGACCGCCAGCCGGAGGCCGGCGGCCGCCAGGTTGACCAAGATCACCGCCGATAGACCGACGATCAAGGATCGCACGACGGCAAATGCCAGCCGCAGCGACATGAGATACCGGCTAGATTCAGCGCCGAGGCGGGCTGCCAGCCCCGCGCCGGAGATGCCCTCCTGCTCCAGCCGTTGCAGCTCGGCCGGTCGGCTGTGCACCAGGGCGCTGCGGGTGCTGGCGAGTACGACCTCCAGAATCACGACTGCTAGCAGGATCAGCAATCCGATCAGCTGGTCAGCCATTGGGCTGCAACTTTCGGATCACGCGGGCGGGAACCCCGGCCGCCAAGGTATGGGCCGGGACGTCTTTGGTCACTACCGCTCCGGCTCCGGTCCGTGCGCCGCTCCCGATTGTGACCGGCGCCACCAACATCGTGTCGCTGCCGATGAATGCTCCCGCTCCAATCGTCGTCGGGTGTTTGTGCTCCCCATCAAAGTTGCAGGTAATGGTGCCCGCGCCGATGTTGACGCCTTGACCGATGGTCGCGTCCCCCAGGTACGAGAAGTGACCCACCTTGACCCCGGGGCCCAGGGTGCTGTTTTTGATTTCGCCGAAGTTGCCAACGTGGACCCCAAGACCCAGCCGGGCCCCGCTGCGCAAACGGGCAAAAGGCCCGACCTCATCGTCCCCTTCTAAGATCGCCCCTTCCAGGACCGAGGCTTCGATCCGGCAACCATCTCCGACCTGGGTATCGCGCAGGATGGAATTCGGTCCAACCTGGCAGCCGGATCCAATGACCGTGTCGCCCTGGAGATGGGTCCCGGGCAGCAGCAGCGTGTCGGGGCCGACTCGGACTCCGGCATCAACGTAGGTGGTGGCGGGATCCAGGATTCGCACCCCGCTGCTCATCAGCTCACGGTTGATCCGGCGGCGGATCGCCCCCTCCGCGGCAGCCAGGTGCTCCAGAGTATTGATCCCAATGGCCTCGTCTGGGTCATCCAGTTTCAGCTCGCCAATTGGCGAGCCGCCGGCATTCGCCAGCCCAACCAAGTCGGTCAGGTAGTACTCCCCCTTTGGGGATTTGGCGATTCTGGGAAGCTGCTGCCAGAGCCATTCAGCCCGAAAGCAGAATGCTCCGAGATTAAGCTCCGTGAGGGAGAGTTGCTCGGGGCTAGCTTCAGCCTCTTCTACGATGCCAAGGATGCGGCCCGAGGCATCGCGGGCGATGCGACCGAAACCGCGCGGCTGCTCACTCTCGGCAATCAGCAGAGTCAGAGGGCCGGAGTTGGCTTGTTGCGCCCGGACGAGCGCCTTCAGACTGGCTGCGGTTAGCAGCGGCATGTCTGCATTCGTGACGATCAGCAGCTCTGAGTTCCCGTTCAAGGCCTTAGCCGCCTGCGATACTGCATCGCCGGTACCTAGCGGTTCGGCTTGGACAATGAACACGGCCTCGCCGCCGGCGGCCTTTCTCAGCTGCTCTGCTTCGGACGGAATCACGACATAGGGCGCTTCGCCGACTGCCAGCCGGCAGGCTTCGACCGACCAGCGGATCAGCGGCCAGCCGCCCAGCGGCTGCAGCATCTTCGGCACGCCCGAGTTCATTCGGGTCCCGCGCCCGGCGGCCAGGACCAGGGCTTTAGTAACCATCAGTGACACCGGCTATTTCCAGCGGGATCACACAATGCAGGTCTTGGCGGAGACCGCCGGAGATAGTGAGTCAGGATCGTCGTCGGACATGGAGAGTTGCGAGCTTGGTGCACAGGCTGGGGCGCCAGGATTCGAACCTGGATCCACGGATCCAAAGTCCGGTGTGCTACCGTTACACCACGCCCCAAGGGACAGGCGGACATTGTATCATCCCCGCCCCGGGGAGCCGTGAAGTGGGGTGTTTACTTTTCGGAAGACTTCGGAAACAGGCCCCGGCGGCGGGCTTCGTCGTAGCTCAGCGTGCTCTCATCGATAGGTCCGGTGTCGCCGGTCTTCTCAGAGGCCGCATCCCAGTACTTCTCGGCGTCCTGCTTGTTGACGGTGCCAGCCACCGATTCCAGGTCCGGAGGCTGCAGGTCCTTGCTGGGCGCCTCCTTCGGCGGCGGCACCCGTTTCTTCTCACTGGGTGACCCCCCTCTTGATCCCTTCATGCTCACCTCCCC
>CAYHSI010000122.1:0-6429 GCA_964359225.1 uncultured Anaerolineaceae bacterium | reverse complement strand
CACACTCACGCTAATCTTGGTAAGCGCCGCCTGCACGGCCTGGATCTGTCGGATGACATCAATGCAGTACGCATCGTTCTCGAGCATCCGCTCGATCCCCCGTACATGCCCTTCCACGTTCTTCATCCGTCGTAGCGTTTCCTGCTTCATCGCTTCGCCCCTTCCGTCCACCGATCTCAACCCACATCCAGCTTGCCTGGACCCCCCCCAGGTGGGTGGGGTACCTTCAGTATACCCGTGCCCTATGACCGGGTCAAGAGAGCTGGGTCCGGACTAGGGAATCAATGCACCGCAGGCCGGCTTGCCTAGGTGCTGTCCTGACGTTGAGATCCGCCACTACGTGGCATCGAGAACGAGAGGATCAGATCGTCGTGGGCGTCGGCGAGGGACGGTGGCCCTGCTCAGTGCCAGGAGCCCCTTGCAGCAGCTCCAGGGCGTGCGGGAGCGCAGGCAGGATGACCTGCAGGCTCTCCTGGGCAGCCTTCGGATTTCCGGGCAGGTTCACGATCAAGACGGCTCCCCGTATGCCCGCCACCGCGCGTGAGAGCATCGCGTGCGGCGTCTGCTTGAGGCCGCGGGCACGCATCGCTTCCGCCAGGCCAGGCGCGAGGCGGTCGACCACCGCCAGGGTCGCCTCGGGCGCCACATCCCGAGGCGAGAAGCCGGTGCTGCCCGTTGTCAGGATCAGGTCCACCGTACCCGAGTCGGCCCACTGCTGGAGCTGCTGACTGATCAGGCCGGCTTCGTCGGCCACCACTGCCGCCTGGGTCACTTCCCAGCCCCTTGCTTGCAAATCGGTGGACAACGCCGGCCCCGAACGGTCTTCCCGTTCCCCCCGCGCCGAACGGTCCGAGATGGTCAACAGCCCGACCCGCACTGGCTACTCGACTTCGCTGCCGACCAGGCGCTTCCAGTCTCCGTGGATTCCGTCTCCGGTTACCCCGAAGTAAAGCCGAATGGTTCCGTTTGTCTCTTGGGCCAAGTCGTAGCGACTGCCTTCGCCTCTGCCTCGTCGGCGCAGCAGCCCCAAATCCCCCTGCCAAGCGGAGGCTCCTTGGCGCAAATCAGACGGCAGCTGGAGGTACTGGGTAATCGCGTAGTGCCACAGTCGCCGGGCAGAGGTTTGAGTCACGTTCTTGACGACGTTCCCATTTCGCAGGTCGCGCACGGTGAAGTACTTCACCCCGTCGCGTTCGTCCACCGCCACAATCTCGACCCCGGTCCGCGGCGCCGGCAGGCCGCCTTTGGCGACCTCCTTCTCCTCAACCTCAGGTACGACCGGAGGCCGGGTCCCACCCCTGACCAGTTGAACGATCTCGTCCCGAACCGCGAGGCCGGTGTCGGCTTCCTCCCGAACGTAGATCTTGTTGTCGTCGACCGCGTACGGCGGGTCGCCCCCGCGCGGAACCAGAATACGCAGGATCGAGACCTCGTGGCTCTGCTGGGTGTCGACCTGGCAGTTCAGCGGCGGGCTGATTCGGTTGCTGATCTCTTGCTGGAGCTTTCGGACCGCGGCAGCCGGGCTGGTTATTCCCTGCGGCTTGCTAGCCGGGTCGGCGCTGATTCCGACAAAGAGGGTGCCGCCATTCGTGTTGGCGAAGGCACAGACGTCGGAAATGATCGCGTACAGGGCTCCGCCCCGGGCCGACATACCCTCGTGAAACGCTTGGACGATCGTTGGCCCTTCTTCTCGGGCCTGCCGGATGAAATCGAACTCCTCGACCCGCCGCTCCTGATAAGGTCGGGTGCGGGCAAAGTCGTTACTGAGGAAAAGCTCGCGCAGGGATTCAAAGTTGACTTCCTGCAGCATCATGTGCGTTGCTCGATCCCCTACCCCGAGATTCTTTGGATTCCTCGGGTCGGTCCTCAGGCGGTGGGCATCGGAGCCCTGAATGCAGTGCATCCGACGGGGGTATTCGGGCTTAGTGCCGTTGAAGAAATCTGCGGTCGACCGGCGCCCGCGCGGTTCGAGGTCGGTGACTTCCAGCGCATGCAGATTGGGATCCTGGGTATAGGCGATCTTGGTCTGCCCTCCAATCGGGAAGCCGCGCATGGCGACCCCATTGGTGGAATTCGCATGGGCCGCGATCGCCAGACCCCCGGCTTCATTGATTCGCCTGTAGGCCGCCAATACATCGCTGGAGGCGCCTACCGTGGCGGATCCCGAATCCAATTCTGCTGGGTCAATGTTTAATGAGAGCAGCAGGTGGTCTAGTTCGCGGAGCGGCTTGTCCGGCGGAAAGATACCCAGGATATGAAAGCCAAGCGTGGCCGTGAATTCGAATCCCGGCAATACCAACACATCAGTGAGCAGTCGCCTGAACTCTGTCAGGCGTTCCCGCTCGTCATTGCGGATCCGTCCGAGTTTCTCGAGCAGCTCCAGCTGCTCGAGTTCCTCCCGAATCCGCCGATAGCCGGCCACCGTGTTGTGATCGGTCAGGGCGATGATCTGCAGCCCCCGCCCCAGGGCAGTGCGCAGGATGTCCAAGTACGAAACCTCCGGCTCCTGATAGTCTCCTGAAGCCGGAGTATGAAGGTGAAGGTCTGCCGCGACCCAGCGTCTTGCGCCCGTCATATAGTCCTCCCCTATCTGGTCGAACTCAACTTAGTTTCTTCCGGATCAGTGCGATCAGATCCGGTGGTGAGTACGGCTTCAGCATGAAACCGTCGGCCCCTGCCTCCAGGGCCCGCTCAGACACATCCATCCCGGAGGTCATAATGACCGGTGTATGTCCAAGCTCGGCCGATGCCCTGACCTGCCGCAAGAGCTCCAGCCCGTCCCGGTTGCTCATAAATACGTCCATGATCACCAGATCCGGCCTCACTTGGCGGATGCTCTCCATGACCTGATCCGGATTCGAAGACGGAGTGACCTCGAACCCGTCTAGCTCAAGCAGGGTCTTGAGCAGCGAGACCATCGTGGGGTCATCGTCGACGATCAGGAGTTTTGGCATTCCTGCTCGCTCGGGCGTGCTTGGTACTACGTTTCGCTCGACTTGAGTTCCCAGAGTTTCCTCCTGTTTTCGGCCGTGCCCGTCGCCGCGTTCCTGGCTCCAGGGCAGTCTTCAGTACCTCCGCTACGCTGTCCACAAAGATGAACTCGATCTCCTGCTTAATCTCATCCGGCACCTCGTCGAGATCAACTTCGTTGCGTTTCGGTAGGATGATGGTCTTCAGTTCCGCTCGGTGGGCCGCCAAGACTTTCTCCTTCACCCCACCGATCGGCAGCACCTTGCCGCGCAGCGTGATTTCTCCGGTCATTCCGACATCGTGCCGGACCGGCCGACCGCTTGCGAGGGAGGCGAGCGCCGAGGCCATCGTGATCCCTGCGGAGGGGCCATCCTTGGGCTGTGAGCCCGACGGAATGTGCAGATGGAGGTCGTGAGTGGTCCAAAAATCTGGCCGAATCCCAAGTTCCTTGGAGGCAGAGCGAACATAGGACAAGGCGGCCTGGGCCGACTCTTTCATCACCTCACCCAGGGAGCCGGTCAGCTTGAAATCTCGGCCGCCAGCCATGGCGGTCGCCTCGATGAAAAGAACATCCCCGCCGTAGGGGGTCCAGGCTAGGCCGGCCGCAACTCCGAGCATCTGGGTCCGCTCGGCAACTTCCTCCGGCCCCAAGAACCGACGCTTGCCGATCAGATCGGGCAACCCTTCAGGCGTTACGTCGAGTCGCTCGATCTTTCCCTCTGCAATCTGGGTGGCAATCTTGCGGCAGGCCTTGCCGATTTCGCGTTCGAGGCTTCGCACTCCGGCTTCTCGGGTGTAGGACCGAATAATCTCCCGGACAGAGTCATCGCTGAAACTGACCTCTGCTTCCCGCAAGCTATTCTCCCGAATCTGCCGTCGGATCAGATAGTCCCTGGCGATAATGACCTTCTCCCCCTCGGTATAGCTGGATAGCCGGATAATCTCCATCCGGTCGAGCAGTGGAGGTGGAATTGTGTCGAGCCAATTGGCGGTGGTGATGAACATCACCTTGGAAAGGTCGTAGGCAACCTCTAGGTAGTGATCGCGAAATTCGCTGTTCTGTTCCGGGTCAAGCACTTCCAACAGGGCGGAGGCCGGATCACCCCGGAAGTCACGCCCCAGCTTGTCGACTTCGTCCATCATGAAGACCGGGTTGTTGGTTTCGACCCGGCGCAGGGCCTGCAGGATTCTCCCCGGCAGCGCACCGATATAGGTTCTGCGATGTCCCCGAATCTCGGCCTCGTCGTGCACCCCGCCGAGTGAGATTCGAATGAACTCACGGCCAGTGGCCCGGGCGATCGACCTGCCGAGCGAGGTCTTTCCGACCCCAGGCGGACCAATGAAGCAGAGGATGGCTCCCTCCCGCTCCCGGCGGATTTGGTCCTGGGGTAAATCGCTCTTCAGATCCTCGCGCTCAATCTTCAACTTGCGGACCGCCAGATACTCCAGGATCCGCTCTTTGATGTCCTGGAGCCCGTAGTGATCCTCATCGAGTACCTGCCGGGCATTCTGCAAATCCAGGTTGTCTTTGGTCAGCTTGCCCCAGGGAAGCGTAACCATCCAGTCCAAGTAAGTCCGGATCACCCCATACTCGGCGGCCGCGGTGGGAAGTTTGGCGAGTCGATCCAATTCCCGCCGGGCCATCTTGTCCGCCTCGGGCGAAAGTCCGGCCTTCTCGAGTTTGGCGCGGAATTCTTCGACCTCGGCCGCTTGTTCGTCGACTTCGCCTAGTTCGCGCTGAATCGCCTTCAGCTGCTCGCGCAGGAAGTACTCGCGCTGTACCTTCTCGATCTCTTCTCGGGCCTCCTCCTGGATCTGCTGCCCGAGCGAGAGCACTTCGATTTCTCGACTCAGCAAACCATTGAGCTTTTGTAATTTGGCAATCGTGGAGTCGTCTTCCAGGAGTTGTTGGGCAACCTCCAGATCCATCCGCTGGTAATTGGCAATCGTGTAAGCGACTTGGAGTGGGTCTTCCTGTAACATGACGCTGGCCACGACTTCCCGCGGCAGCGAGGGCGCCAGCTCCGCAACTTCCTGGAACTGGTCGGTCGCGGCCCGCACCTGGGCCTCGAGTTCCACCCCCTCTTCGACGGTCTCCGGCTTCAACACAATCCGGGCTTTGAGGTAGGGTTCCACCGAGGTGAACTCGTTCAGCGAGAAGCGGGACAGTCCCTGCACGATCATTCGGATCGTTCCGTCCGGAGCACGGAACAATCGTTGCACGGTGGCCAGCGTCCCGATTGAATACAGGTCCTCGGGTCCGGGGAGTTCCAACTCGGGGCGACGGGAGGCGACCAGCCCTACCATTCGATCTGCGCCGACGACGTCGTCGACCAGCCGGACCGAACGCGGTTGACCAATTGTTAGCGGAACGACGGTCTGGGGATAAACCACAACTCCGCGCAGCGGCAGAATGGGGAGTTCGGTCGGGAGCGCCAGCTCAGGGGCATCGGGAGGCCGCCGCTCGGGCCCCGTGCTATCGTCCCGAACAATGATTCTCGGGTCGCTCAACCCTTCATCCGGCAGGGCTTGCCCGCCGGATCGGATCGGATCTTTCTCAGCCATGGATCCGGTTCACTCTTCGATCGAGACCCGCCTTGGCTTGAGTTTCGGGAGCTCCACTCGGAGGAATCCGTCTTGGTAGGCGGCCTCGATCTTGGAGACTTCCACCGGCTCGGGGATCTGGATGGTGGTCTCGAATTCGCCGTAGGCGATCTCCAATTGCCTGAATTCCTTGCGTGGCCCGGAGTCGCTGCGGACCCCCTGGATCACCAGCAGCTCGCGTTCGAAGGTCACGGCAATATCCGCACCTCGCATTCCGGCGAGCTCGACCCGAACCTGGTAAGCGTCATCGGTTTCGTAGACGTCGGTGGGCGGGCGCCACTTGTGAGTGCGCCGCTTCACTCCCCAAAGCGAGGGGTGCTCGGATTTTGGCGGCCAGCTGTCATCCTCGATGGCGCTGAGCTCGTAAGGGTCAGAGAGTTGGTTTCGTGGCATGCTCGCCCTCTGAGAACGTATTTATGTTCTGTTCCGGACGCAATTATTCATTCTACCATCCTCACCCTTTCGGCGCCTTCGCCGACGACGCGGTTGTCTGGGTGTAGGAATGCCTGTAGAATGCTCCATACGGCTCCGGAGGCGCTCGGATGAATTTGCCCGAAATCTTGAGTCAGGTTGAGCTTTTTGAGGGGCTTAGCCGGATTGAGCTCGAGCAGATCGCCTCAATCTGCAAAGAGCAGTCATTCCGCTCAGGAGATGTGGTTACTCGGCAAGGCGATACCGGCGACCAGTTGTTCGTCATCTGGGACGGCCTGGTAGAGGTTATTCACGAAGTAGCCCCCCATGATCCGGCCCCTCGAACGGTCGTCAATCTGGGCCAGGGCCAAGTGTTCGGCGAGATGGCCCTAGTTGACTACGGCCCGCGTTCTGCCACCATCCGGGTGATCTCGGACCGGGCCA
>CAYHSI010000121.1:0-6439 GCA_964359225.1 uncultured Anaerolineaceae bacterium | reverse complement strand
GGCGATCTCGACGAATTCCTTGCCGGCCACATCTGGGAGAAGATCGGGTTGCCACAGCGGATTGGTCACCATGAGTCCGATGCTTTGCAGGCACGAACCGATGAACCCTTCCGCCGACTGCAGGCAGGCCGCGCTGGCCAAACGGACATCGTTATCGAAGTAGGTCATCAGATATCCGGCGTGGTTCACGTAACACTCATGTTGGTATTTATCGGCGACTCCATTGCAGGGAGCCAGCGGATCCGAGGTCGAGAACACGCCTTCGCGAGCATCCCCCCGCATGCCTGCATTCACATTTTCCATGAACACGCCCTGCCAGCAGCCGTCTTGGGCTGTCAGACCCAAAAACGTGTCACACATGGATAACGCGCGCTCGAGATCGTAGGCGGCCGCCATCATCACTCCGTGGCCGACCCCGTGGTAGCAGTAGAAGCGGAACTTGATTGAGTACTCTTCGTCGAGCGAGGAACAGATCAGGTTCGCCGCCTCGGCACTGGTCGTCGTCTTTCCCAGCACGAACTCAAAGAAACCGTGTTGGCATCCGCCGTTGAGGGCTGCCATCGGGCAGAGCAAGAACGCGTTTTCATTCACGCCGAACGACTCGGCCGTCTGCCGTCCAACGTGGTGCCCGAGCTGGTGCTCGTCCACACTCGGACTCACCCGGCCATCATCCCGCAACCTGAACAGCAGATCGATTGCCAGCGCCGGCCCAAACGAGCTGGTCTCATCCCGGAAAAATCCGGCCAGGCAGGCGAAATCTTCTGACCCGCATCCCAGGTCGAGTTCGGCGTAAATGTCCTCAAGATCCGCGGCGGTCGGCTCGCGGAATTCAGTTTCTACTTGGGCGGCAGCGAGTTCAGTCGGACTGGCTTGGCTGACAGTCTGCCGGGGCGGGAATACCTCCGCCAGGAAGAGCTTGGCAGCCTCAAAGACCCGCTCGTAGAACCGCCCCACCGCGGCAAAGAAGCGGGCCAAAGACCCCGGCTGTGAATCTGTCCCGCCCGAGTCGGACGAAACCGGGTGGGTATCCGGGAGCACAACGACCTGCCCGGTGAATTGTGGATTCAGATGATCGTGGAATCCCCATACGCCGGGCCGAAAGAGGGCGAAGCTCCAACTATCGCCCGGGGCGATCGGCCGCTGGGGGTCAAAGTCGGGATAGAACTGATGGGTAGGGTGAACATCGGAGGCTGGCCAATGATCGGATTGATCCATGTTCTCAAACAGAAGAGTGTCGCCGGCTAGCACCTCAAGCTGGCTGGGCATGAAACCAGCGGCGGTCAGCTCTACGCGGTAGGTATTCCCGAGGTGGGCGTGCGCGACCCGAAACTGCCAAACTGCGATGAATATCGCGATCAGCGCCGCGAATCCAAGGCGGAGGAGGCCCCGGGCGCGGCTTGAAGGAATGAGACCTGGCGGCTTGAATGGCATGGGTTGGGCCTGGGAACGACCTGCTCGGCCATTTGCTGGCCGACCGGTCAGGTCCGGCGATGGTGCGACCCTCGACGATGTTAGCACTCGGCCCTCGTTGGGGCCAGTAGACTGGTACATAATTACCAGCCAGGCCGACGACAACCTGTCCGCAAGATCATCCACGGCCCCCAGTTGGGGCCGGATTGGACCAAGTTGACAGCAGAGGTCAAGCTAGTAGGATACGTTCTGCGATGATTCCGGTCAGCGAGCCCGTGCTGGGCGATCTCGAATACGAGTACGTTAAAGAGTGCCTGGAGACCGGCTGGATCTCCTCTTCCGGACGCTTCATCCATGACTTCGAGGGCGGCTGGGCCGAGTACTGCCGAATGAAATACGGGGTGGCGGTCAGCAACGGGACGGTGGCCCTGCAGCTCGCCCTGCGGGCGATCAGGCTGGATCCCGGCGACGAAGTCATTATCCCGTCCTTCACCATCATCTCGTGCGCCTTGGCCTGCATCTACAATGAAGCGGTCCCGGTACTGGTGGATTGCGACCCCCAGACCTGGTGTATGGATGTCGATCAGGTGCGGCAGCGGATCACTTCCCGTACCCGGGCGGTGATGCCGGTGCACATGTACGGGCATCCGGTCGACATGGATCCGTTGATGCAGCTGGCTGAAAAGCACGGTCTGATGGTGATCGAAGACGCTGCCGAGGCACACGGGGCGCGGGTGCTCGACCGCGGGCGAGCTGGTGACTGGCGGCCTTGTGGAGGACTGGGCCATCTCAGTGCGTTCAGCTTCTACGCCAACAAACCCATCACCACCGGCGAAGGCGGGATGGTACTCACCAACGACCCCGAGCTGGCCGATCGGCTACGCTCGCTGCGCAATCTCTCCCACCGGAGCGAGCGGCGTTTCTACCACACCGAACTCGGATTCAATTTCCGGATGACCAACTTGCAGGCGGCCCTCGGCCTGGCCCAGCTGACTCGGGTTGAGCAGATCATCGAGCGCAAACGCTGGATCGGGAAACGCTATACGGAGGCCCTCGCCGGGGTCAAGGGGCTGCAGCTTCCGGTGGAACGGGAATGGGCGAAACAGAATTACTGGATGTACGGGGTCGTGCTCGATGAGGCGACTGGCCAGGACGCCGAGTGGCTCGCGAATCGGCTGGCCGCGCAGGAGATCGATACCCGCCCGTTCTTTCTGGGGATGCATGAGCAGCCGGCCTTGACCGACCGAGGGCTATTCACCGGGGAGCAATATCCGGTGACTGAGCGCCTGTCTCGTCAGGGGCTGTACCTGCCCTCCGGGCTCTCCTTGACTGAAAGCCAGCTTGACTTCGTATGTCGGTCGGTGACCGAGGCCCTTCGATGAAGGCCAAGATCACCGCGATTACGCTCAAACCACTCTCCACCCCCGCCCTGCTGATGGTGTGCCTGCTGGTGGGTACCCTCTCTGCCCTGCGTTACTTTCACCAAGGGCTTGGTGGCTCGGTGGTCTTGATCTGGCTGGCGACGATCGCAGGCGCGGGGGTTGTCGTCTTTTGGGCGGATCGCAATAGCTCAGCTCCGGCTCTGATCGACCGGTCGGACTGGCCTACCGCGCTGCTCCTGCTCTTGTCTTTTGCCCCGTTGTATCTGGCGCTCATTCCAGCTATCCCCTATCAAATCAGCACGGATGAGGTCGTCGTGATGCTTGCGGAGGGCAAGGCCTCCGCCCAACCCGTCTGGGACATCTTTTCGCTGAGCGATTATTTCAGCTTTCCCTCCTTTATCTTTGTGGTCTACGGTTGGGTCGGCAGTCTGCTTGGCGGGATCAATCTGCAGAACATGCGCAGCATCGATGCGATTGTTGGGCTGGCGAGCATCGCACTCTTCTATATCTTGGCGCGTCCACTAATGAGCAAACGGATGGCGGCCGCGGCTGCCGTCCTGCTTGGCACGAACCATGCGCTGCTGGCGATCAGCCGGATGGCGATGAGGAACAACTCGGCCCTGCTGGTCGAGCTCGGTGGGTTGCTTTTTCTGTTCAACGGTCTGAAGCATCGGCGAGCGAGTTGGACCTATCTGGGCGGGGCAATCACCGGATTGGCATTCTACATCTACGAACCGGCCCGGCTCCTGCTGATCATCTGGTTGGGCTGGCTGCTGCTGATGGCGATTGGGAACCGGACCCGGGAGACGACCAAGCTCTACCTGCGACACGGCCTGATCGGCCTAACCGGATTTGCTCTGGTTGTCGCTCCATTGGTGGCCGGCTCCATGCGGGCAATGGAAAACCCGGAAGCATTCGCCTACCAGCGCGAACAGCTGCTGTTCTTCAGGGAGTCACAACTTCAGCAGCAGGAGTGGGTCGGGGCGGCCACCCTGGTTGAAGCCGTCCAGACGAACATCATCCAGGGTCTGACTGCTTACAACAGCGGATTACACGACAACGGATACCTCTACTACAACCCAGGTCACGGATTCGTCGACCCGCTGACCGGGATCCTGCTCTGGGTAGGAGTATTGTGGACGGTTTCCAGATTGGGTGAGAAGAAGTCGGGAGATTACTTGATGTTAGTCGGGTTCGGCGTGCCGTGGCTAACCTTCAGTTTCATCACCAATAAGGCCCCCAGCTACACCCGGATGTTGATTACGCTTCCTTTTGTGGCCTATCTGACCCTGCGTGGAATTGAATTCGTGGCAGGTCGCTTCCCTCCGTTGGTCGCGGAGCGATGGCCGCGTATCGGCAGACTCCTGTCGGGCAGACTGTTCGCTAGCGGGCTTGTTGCGGCAATCGCGATTTGGAACCTCGGCAGCTATGCGGATTATGTTGTCACCGGCCTGGTCGAAAGGGAGAATGTGGGCGCGACCAGCCGCTACATACAGACCAGAATCACCGACGAGAATCATGCCTTCTACCTGGCGGCCGACCACCAACATGAATTCTTCGGAGGCGGAGAACCCTGGCATTGGGAGGCGTGGGTCAGGTTCTTTGCCGGGGAAGATGTGCTGGTGAGCGTCGTTCCCACGGAGCTTAAGGGGATGGACTTGGGAGTGGGTCCCTTCACGGCCTTGATGACCCGGGAAGTTTGGGAACTCAATGCAGGGTGCCTGACGAACCGTTACCCACAGCGCCAGGTGCATTCCCTCACTGCCGATGGCTGGTACCTTGCGATTGAAGTCCTCCCGACCGGCGATCCCCTCACGCTGCCGGTCGAGATCTGTCAATGAAGGGGTTGAACGGCACGACTTTCGGCGAGGGCTACGCTCCACAGTATGACTACCTGTATGCCGACAAAGACTATTCGGCCGAATGCGACCTGATCGAGGAGATCTTCCAGCGCTGCGGTCAGCCACCACTCGAGTCGATCCTGGATCTGGGCTGCGGCACGGGCGGGCATGCCTTCCCGCTGGCGGCCCGCGGCTACCAGGTCACCGGGGTCGATCTCTCGCCGACTATGCTGCGGGAGGCCGAACGCAAGTTGGCGGGGCCTGCGCGGGGTTCGGTGCCCGGGTTCGTCTTAGGAGACATCCGGGAGCTCGAGCTTCACCAGCAGTTTGACGCCGCCCTCATGATGTTCGCAGTGCTTGGATACCAGGCCAGCGATGCCGATCTGCAGCTCGCCCTGCGGTCGGTGCGCCGCCATCTTCGACCCGGGGGCCTTTTCGTCGGAGACTTCTGGTATGGCCCAACCGTACTGAGGGTTGGACCCTCCAATCGAGTCAAGCAAGTCGATCTCGGCGGCGAGCGGCTCGTCCGTACCGCGACCAGCGAGCTCGATCTCGGCAAGCATCTGGCTGCGGTCCATTATCGTCTGGCGCGAGTGGACCGCCAGGGTGAGACCCGAATCGACGAAGAGACCCACACGATGCGGTTCTTCTTCCCAATGGAAATTGAGCGGGCGTTCAGGTCGGCTGACTTGGAACTGGCCGGTCTGTACCCCTTTCCCGAACTGGACGCCCCCCTGGATTCAACCGTCTGGAATGCGCTCTTCTGTGCCCGCGCCGCCTGAACCCCCGGCCCACGGCCTGGTTTCGATCATCCTCCCGACGTACAACGAGCGCGAGAACATTCTTGCGACCGTTGGCGGGGTGCTCCAGGCGGTCGGCGACCCGGTCGAAGTCATCGTCGTGGACGACGATTCCCCCGATGAGACCTGGAAACTGGTCGAGGAGATTGGAGATTCTCGCGTTCGAGTCGTGCGGCGCAGGGGGGTGCGCGGGCTGGCCTCGGCCGTCAATCGGGGGATTATCGAAGCGAGCGGTGAGCTGGTCGGCTGGATGGATGTCGACCTCAGCATGCCGGCCGGCTTGCTTTCGGAGATGGTCCGGCGTGCCCGCGATGTTCCGGTGGTCATCGGATCTCGATACGTGGCTGGAGGCGGGGACGCCCGGCCCCGCTTCCGGGTCATGACCAGTCGCTGGGTGAACGGGTTGGCCTCGCTGGTGCTGGGCGGCGGAGTGAAAGATTATGACAGCGGGTTTATCGTAGTCCGCCGCGAGGTGTTCGATCAGGTGACCCTGCTGCCGGTCGGGTACGGCGCATACTTCATCGACTTCATCTACCATTGTCGAAAGCGTGGGCTTACCGTGTTGGAGCTCCCCTACACCCTGGTCGACCGGACCCAGGGCACTTCTAAGTCGATGCCCAACCTCTGGCGATTCTTGCTCCAGGGGCTTGGCTACGTTTTGACAATTTTCCAGGCCAGGCTGAGACCGTAGTCCCCATGGTTCGAAGTTCTGAGCAGGAAATGCCGCTACCGCGGCCCGATCGGGATCGGGCCGGCGCGTTGGTGGCTCTGATCCTGATCGCCTTCAGTTTGGTTCGGATCATCGAGCTCCCGCTGCAGGCCATCGAATTTGAGCTGTTCGGCCTGTTGATCCGGATCGATTTCGACGCCCGCTTTGTAATGCTCAGCCTGGCCTCCGCCCTGGCCGCCAGCGGGGTGGATTGGGTTCTGACCTCCCACCCGCTCCGCCGCCGGGTCGGACTCGAGCCGCGGGTCGTGCCGGGGATGGCCGCCCTGGGAGTCGGGG
>CAYHSI010000120.1:0-6444 GCA_964359225.1 uncultured Anaerolineaceae bacterium | reverse complement strand
CGAACGGGCTGCGCAGGAAAGCGACGTGCAGCATCCCCGGCAGATTGACATCGTCCACAAACAACGCCTGGCCGGTCAACAACCGCGGGTCTTCGTTGCGCTTGATGCGCTCGCCGAAGTATCGGGTGGCCATCGGCGGCTTAGCTCACTGCCCGACCACGGCTCGGGCCGGCCGGATTCGCTCGCTCCGGCGCATCAACGGGTCACTTCCGCCTCCCCTTCCTGGGGCTGGTTCTCCTGCGGGCGGCCACCTTGCGGGAGGTCTTCTTGGTGGTGGCCTTCTTGCGGGCGGGCTTTTTGCGGGCGGTCTTCTTGCGAGTAGTCACCTTGCGGCTGGTCCTTTTGCGAGCAGGCACCCTGCGGCTAGTCTTCTTGCGAGCAGCCACCTTGCGGCCGGTTTTCCTCCGAGTGGTCTTCTTGGGAGCGGCCTCCGTGCGGGTGGCCTTCGTGACGGTGATCTCCGCGGGCTTGAAGTAGGCCCGCATTGGCGTAAAGTAGTTCGTTTCCCAGCCCTCCCGGTACATCTCCCCTTGACCGTCCGGGATATTCGAGTGGCGAAGCATCAGGCGGGTGCCGTCCGCGGTCGGCTCGAGGATCACTTCGAGCCGCGAATCCTGGCTGCCCACGGGAAACTCGCTCGTCCGCCAGGACTGGACGATCCGCCGGTACGGCTCAAGTTCCAGGATCCTTCCCCAGATGTAGCCGTCCCAGGCTGTGTGCTGGCCCCCGACCCAGTTCTCGACGCTGGCTACCGCACCTCCCGTCAAGGCGCTGTGTTGTTTGCCATCAAGCCAGGCTTCGTACAACCGCTTGGGGTCGACCTTGAATTCCGCCGCGACTTCAATCGTTTCCATCTCAGGCCTCCAGGAATGCCACTGCCCGACAGAAGGCAGCTTCGCCACCCTTGAACTTCCAGGGGAACGCGCCTACGGTCAATCGCCGGTTCTGCAGCTCGGGCGCACCGATCTCGCCACCCATGTTCTCTACGTGTACGCAGTCATGGGGAAACAGCGCGTTATGGGTGAGCTGGTAGGCTCGTTCTGGAAACAGATCGTCCATCTTGTCGGCACCAAACTTTGCCTCGCATTGGCGGCGAACCCGGGCCCAGTGCTCCAGCCCGCCCTTTCCCAGGAAGCGCCCAATCGGGAGATTCATGGGGTGATCGGTGGAGATCATGTCCACCCCCCAGAGATGGATCTTCTTCTCAAGCAGCCAATCCACCAGCTCGAAATGGGGACCGGGGTGGCGCTGAATGTATTTCTCTTCGTCCGGCGCCGAGCCGAACTGGGCGTACTTGTGCCAGCCGGTATGCAAGAACAGGATGTCCCCCTCCCGCACTTCCACCCGATCCTCGATCATCTTGGCGGTGAACAGATCCAGTTCGTCCAACTCGTCGCTCAGATCGACAATGACGCCTTCCCCATACAGCCAATCCAGAGGCAGCTCGTCAATCGTCTTGCCTGCAGTCACGAAATGACGCGGTGCATCCAGGTGGGTGCCCATGTGGTTGGAAGTCATGATGTACTGGGCATTGACCCCGTGCTCCGACTTGCGTTTGATGTACTTGACCTCGAAGGGCGGATAGAACGGCCAGAAGGGCGCGTCTTGATTCAGCGGCTGGGAAAGATCATACGGTTTCATGGTTCGCTCCTGAGACGATCACGGTTCACAGCGCGTACTTCTCGGCGTAGGCGATCAGGGCCTGTTCAAAGATCTCTTTCGGCGGTCTCACCAGTCCGGCACCGACCTGGCCCACCCCCGGTTCTTTGTGCGCTATGCCGGTGTTGATTCTAGGGGTGATCCCGAGCTCTACGACCTTGCGGATATCGATTCCGGTCGGCGTGCCACGGAAATCAAGAGCCGGGATCGTGAAATGGCGGTGTTCGGCAACGGTGATCTCATACATTTCGAGGGTCGCGGTCATCGCGTCTTGCGGGGTTCCGCTCACAAAGGACACGATGGCCGGGGCGGCCGCCATCGCAAACCCACCGATTCCAGCCGTCTCGGTGATGGTGCTGTCCCCGATGTCCGGGTTGGCGTCCTCACTCGTGAAGCCCGGAAAGTACAGCCCCTGAGGGATTCCGGCTGGCGCCGTGAACCAGGCCTCCCCCAGGCCGCTCACCCGGATCCCAAAATCCGTGCCGTTGCGGGCCATGGCGGTGACGACCGTGCTGCCTTCGACACCGTGGCCCGCGTCGGCCATGGCCTTGCAGGCCGCCATCACCGGATTGAGCACACTAAGGGCATTGTCGCCGAGAAATTGCAGCACTTCGGCTTCGAGCGCCGGATCCTTGGCGACCCTGGCTACCCGCGGCGCCAGCTGCTTGAGATATAACAACGAGGCAGCCTTGTTGCGATTGTGGCCTTCATCGCCCATATGCAGTGCTTCGGCCAGCAGTGCCCGCAGGTCGATACCATCGCTCGCGGCCAGCGCGGCCTTCAACACCCCAGCCAAGCTGTCGTTCATCCAGTGCAGCTTCTTGAGCACGTCCGGACTGTAGGCGCCGTAGCGCAGGACTTTTCCGTACCCCTCATTTAATATCGAGAATGCCCGGTTCCCCTGGGTCCGATTTTCTATCACGTAGACTTCCATCGAAGCCGAGGTCACGCCGGCCATCGGGCCAACGGTCCGGTAGTGATGACACGGCGCAAACTCGACTTCGCCGGCTTCCACCAGCTGGACCGCATCCTGCTCGTCCTTGGCCAGGCCCTCGAAGAGCAGCGCCCCGATAACGGCACCCCGCAGCGGCCCCGACATGCGCTCCCACTCGATCGGCGGGCCGGCGTGCAGAATCAAGTTGTCCTTCATTCCCGGAATCGCTTCCCGGGCCGGCGCCAGGCCGGTCAACATCGGCCGGGCCGACATCATCTGCTCGACTGCGGTTTGGTTAGCGGCATCGATGTCCATCGGGTCCGCCCTATCCCTTCATCCGCTGCAAGATGGCCTGCAGCCGCTCATCGCCACCGGCCGGCGGCTTCCATTCGACCTGGATGGCTTGGGCACCCTGGCCGACCAGGCTGTCATAGAAAGTCTCTAAGCCAACGTTGATCGCCGCCACCGGCCGGGAGAGAAAGCTAGGGTCCGCCTGTGTCGGCTGAACCTCCGCAAGCCGTCCGGCGGCGAAGTTCACCGCCTGGCCGGTGTCCTCGAATACCTGAGCCCCGGCCTCGATCAGCCGGCTCTTCTGCAGCTCTTTGTCCTGCGGATCCTCGTCGGTCCCAATCAGGATCACGGCCAGCTCGATCTCGCCTGCCGCACGAACTTGCTCGATTGCCGGAGCCAGTTCGGCCACCGGATCCGGATGGGCGCCCACTCCAAGCACCAAGTCGAGCAGGATCACGGCCACCTGCGGATCGGCGGCTTCTCGCCGCAGTCGCCGGATTCGCAGGTCGTTGTCAAGCATCGGATGCAGCCGGCCGACCGTAAACTCATCGCCGCCCAGGTCAAGCAGCGTGTGCCCTTGGCTAACGAGCGGATCCGCCAAATGCGGTTCAGCAAAATTGGAAAAGACCGGGTACAGCAGCGCCTGCAAGCCGCGCAGGGCCTCCTGAGCGATCGTGCCTCCGGAAAACAAACCGCGCACGTAGCTACGGTGGTTGGGTCGCTTTGGGGCTCGATGATCGGTCCTCGCCTCGACCGGGTGCTCGAGAATGTCCACCGCCAGGTCGGCCGTCCCGGCGAGCGAGTTGGCAAAATGAACATCGCCGAGGCGCTGGGCAGGTGCCGGGTGTCCAATGAAGTCCACCACGACCGGCTTGCCGGCCGACCAGGCCCGCTGCAGCACGGCCGAAGCGACCTGCGGGTCGGGGGGCTTGGAAACCAGGACGATGACCTTGGTGTCCGGATCGCTGGCCAGCAGGTCGAGGCAGTGTAGCGCGCTGATCCCACCCACCGCCGAGCTCAGATCGCGTCCGCCGGTCCCGAGGGCATGGGAGAGGCCGGCTCCCCGTTGGTGAATGCGGGCGGCAATCGCCTGCATCCCGGTCCCTGAGGCACCCACCAGCCCGATCGACCCGCGGCGAACCCGGTTCGCGAACCCGAAGCCCACTCCATTCACGATGGCCGTCCCACAATCCGGTCCCATGAGCAGCAGGCCCTTCGCGGCCGCAGACTGTTTGAGCTCAACTTCCTGCTCGATCGGAACATTGTCGCTGTACAGAAAGACATTCCGGCCGAGGTCCAAGGCCTCCCGGGCCACAGCTCCCGCGTAGCGGCCGGGCACTGAAATCAGAATCCACTCAGCCTGAGGAAGCATCTCTGCCGCCGCCTTCAGGCTGCGGGGGCGGTAGTGGCCGGCCGGAACAGTCCGCCTGCGGGCGAGCAGCTCATCGACCTGTCCAAGGGCCGCATCTGCTGGGCCCTGGCCTTCGGCCCGCACCACGATCAGCAAATCTTCGGGTGCCGGGTCGATCCGGTCTGGCAGCAGGTCGTTCTGGGCGAGCAGCTCCAGGTTGGCGGGGGTGGCCATCACGACTCCCGCGTCGCGCACTCCAGGCAAGCCGGTCAGCGCCCGCTGCAGCTGCATCAGAACGACCGAGTCGTAGTAGGCGCCTTGCCGAATCTCATAGGCGGTCGGCGCAGTCATTTCAATCGGACCCACGACGCGTTATTGTGAAAAGTGTCACAAGATGGTGTTCTCCGCAGGCTCTGCTGAGCACCAATCTCAAGCCAATTGGAGTTCCCGTCACTCTGGTTGGCATCTCGGTCTGTTGATCGAGGCTGGCATTGGCCTCAACCGTTTCCCACGATCGACTCGATAATTGCCGCGAACCCCAGCAGCTGCTCGTCCCGCTGCCAGCCCCCGGTCAGCTGGGTGCCGAGCGGTAAGCCGTCCTCGCCACGCCCGGTCGGCAAGCTGATTGTCGGCAGCCCGGCGTGGGTCCACGGGAGATTCATCGCCGGATCGCCGGTGCTCTCCAAACCCTCCGGTGCCGGCCCCACCGCGGAGGGCGATATCCACAAGTCGATCCCCGCCACATCCATCAGCCGGCCGAGCTCGGCCCGCAACTCTTTTCCACCGGCGCCCGCCGCCGCCAACTCAGTGGGCCCGACCGCTTGACCCCGCCGAATCAGCTCGGCGGTCTTGGCATGGTAAAGCGGCTCAAACTCGCTAAACCACTCGCGGTGGACTTCGGCCGCCTCGGCCGCCAACACCCGATTGTGCCGCTCCACGATCTCGGGGTAGTCCGGCATGGCAGGCACTTCGACGACTTGGAAGTCTGCTCCGCGCAATTGTTCGATGACTCGCTCCAGATGGATCCGCCCCTCGGTAGAGGCCTTTTCAAGGTACGGCCCGGTGGGGACCCCGAGCACCGGTTTCTGGCCTACTGCTGTCGGTCGCCAATCCGCGAGCAGGATCGAGGCCATGAGCCGCGCCGCCTCGACCTCCTGGGTAAAGAAACCAACGGTATCGAACGAAGCCGAGAGCGGGATCACGCCCTGAGTGGAGATTCGGCCGAAGCTTGGCTTGAAGCCCACGACCCCACAAAAAGCCGCCGGCCGGTTGATTGAGCCGATGGTCTGGGTTCCCAATGCGGTTGGGGCCAATCCGGCCGAGACGGCCGCCGCCGATCCGCTGCTTGACCCTCCGGGGGTATGGCCCGGATTGTGTGGGTTGCGGGTGGGGCCGGGGGCAAAGAAGGCAAACTCGGTCGTCACCGTCTTGCCGAGCACCAATCCGCCGGCTTGTTTCAGTTGGGAGACGGAGACGGCCTGCTGGCCGGCCAAAATCGCGGCGGGCAGCCGGCTGCCGGCCCGGGTCTCGAAACCATCGACCCGAAAGATGTCCTTCACCCCGATCGGAAGCCCAAAGAGCGGGGGTCGGCTTTCCGCGGCTGGAAAGCGCTTCTCGAGCTCGCCAAATTCTGTGTGCAGGCGTTCGAAGCGCCCCGCCTCTGGCAGGAACGCGTGCAGTTCAGGCTCGACCGTCTCGAACCGCGCCTGCAGTTCCTCCAGAAACGCTCGATGGCCCGATCGGAGCGAATCCAGGATCGCCGTCAGCGGCGGCATCACCTGCAGCCAGAGTCCCACTGCGCTCACTTGGCCTGGGGGTCGACCTGGTGTAAGCCGAACAGATTCCCCTCCGTATCGCGGCAGAACAAGTTGTACCCGAAGTTGGGGATGGTCACTTTCTCAGTCACCACCTCGCCCCCCGCGTCGAGCACCTTCTCGGCCGCATCTTCGATCGACTCGACCTGCACCGTATTCACTGTGCGAGGCTTGGCATCCTTGTTGACCAGGATCGCCCCGTTGATGCCCGGTTCGCTATCCTCACCGGTAGTCACCAACCAGTAGTCAAAATCCCCCCACTTCTCGACCTTCCATCCGAACACCGTCCGGTAGAACTGGGCAGCCCGCTCGGGATCGGCCACCCCCAACTCAAAATGAACTACTCTCGGCATCGACTCTGCTCCTGTCGCAGTAATTCCGGCAACCGGGCCAGT
>CAYHSI010000119.1:2230-6470 GCA_964359225.1 uncultured Anaerolineaceae bacterium | reverse complement strand
GCCAGCCCCAGCGCCAGTTCGTAGCTGATCATCTGGGCGGAAGATCGAATTCCGCCGAGCAACGCATACTTGCTGTTGGACGACCAGCCGGCGATCACGATTCCATAGACCGCGATCGAAGCGATTGCCAGGATATACAGCGCTCCGACGTTGACCTCGGCGGCCAGACCCTGGCTCACCCGCCGCCCGAGGATGGTCAGGTCCGGTCCAAACGGGATCACGGCCATCAGCAGAAAGACCGGCACGACCGTGATCACCGGGGCCAAGACGAACAGGAGCTTGTCCGCCTGGTCGGGAATCAGCTCTTCCTTGAACATCAACTTGATCCCGTCGGCGATCGGCTGCAGCAATCCTTGCGGTCCGGTCCGGTTCGGGCCAATCCGGGTCTGGAAGCGTGCCATTACCCGCCGCTCAAACAGGGTCAGGTAGGCGAAACCGCCCAGCACGATGGTGATGATCCCCACCGACTCGAGGGTCCACTCGAGCAAGTCGATCACGGGTTTGCCGGCCTCACCCGGACTTCGGTCGGCCGGTTGAGCGGCAGCCCGGTGCTCCTTGCCACCAGGCCTGCCCCCCGCGGCACGTCCTGCTCAATCGAAAATTCGACGGTGCTCGCCCGGCCGTCCCAGGAAAGCTCAGCTCGAGAAGCACCAATTAGCCCAAGCCGTTCGGCATCTTCCGGATGGATGGCAAGTTTCAGCTCGGCCAGCCGCAGGCTCAGCAGGGCCGAAGCCAGCACCGTAGCCCCGCGGTCATACAGCCTGCTGATCGGGATCAAGAGCAAGTCCCCACTCGGCCTGCGCTCCGCGGCCGCTAGCCACTCCGGAGGTTCCCCGCCTGGTCGAGGGGCTAGCTGCACCCCCAGCCCCTGCCGGTTATCGTAGGCAGTTCCGCCATAATAGAGATCCTCACCGCCGACCTCCGGCCATTGCCGGGCGCTGGCGGCCAGGTCGGCATAGCTCAGCCCGGCATAGTCCGGAATCTGGGCGGCTATCCGGGCAAAGACCTGCCCTGCACTTCTACCCTCCAACTCCAGTCCCAATTGGCGCCCAAGTTCGGCGAGGATCTTCCAGTCCGCCAGGCTCTCGACCGGTCCCGGTACCGCAGGATACAGCCGCTGAACCCGCCTTTCGCCGGAAGTGAAGGTCCCCTCCCGCTCCACGAAGGACTGAACGGGCAGCACAACGTCGGCCAGCTCGGCCGTGGGACTCAAAAACAGATCCTGTACCACCAACCCTCGCAACCCGGTTAGGAGCTGCCCGACCGCCGGATCGTCCCCGACCGGGTCCGCCGCCACAATGTAGGCGCCGTCGCTTTGTTCAAGCCTACCCGCCAGGCCCGCTGGCAACGGCCTCAGGCCCATATCCCAGGCACCCTGGGTGTTGGCCCGCGGCCAAACGGCGATCAAACCGTTGTTGGGGCGGCCAAGGTGGTTGCCGGCGCTGAGCAATCGGGCGCACGCCCGGGCCAGGGCCTCGGAGCCGGGGTAGTCCAACCCTTCATTACCATAGACAACGATCAGGTTCCTGGCGCTGCGAAGGGCAGCGGCTGCGGCAATGGTCTGCGGATTCGGATTGTAGCTGCGCAGGCCAGCCTCGCCCGTCAGCGCGCTCAACAGTCCGAGCCCGGCCCGCACGGCTTCGCCCGGGGCGTAGCGCAGTTGTTGGGCCGAGTACGAATCCAGCCGGGTCTGGCGTGCGTTGGCGACAATCAGCTCCGCCCCGCGTTCGGCGGCCTGTTTGATCCTCAACCACCAGATGGGTGCCTCTTCATGCAGATCGGTCGCGATCACCAGGACCGCATCCCCCTGCCCCAGCGAACCGAGATTGGTCCCCGGATACACCCCAAACTGCCGCACCAAGTCCCCTCCGGCCATCCAGTCATCCAACACCGGCGCGCCCCCCAACCCTTCAATGAATGCACGGAAGTTGAACAAGTCTTCGTTCGCCAGCCGTCCCCCCGCCAGGCCCAGCAATCCGGCGCCCAGTTCGCCCAGCCGTCCGGCCGCCCGGTCGAGTGCCTGTTCCCAGGAGGCCTCGACCAGTTTCCCATTCTCCCGGACGAGTGGCTTGGTCAGCCGGTCGAGACTGTGAGCGTAGTGATGGGCGAAGCGGCCCTTATCGCAAATCCAGATCTCGTTCACCAGCTCGTTTTGCCTGGGCATTACCCGTTTGATGGTCTCTCGCCCATCCCCCCCGGCCGACCGGCGGGTATTGAGGGTCAGATTGCATCCGACCGGACAGTGCGGACAGATCGAGGCGGCTGCGTTGAGCTCCCAGGGCCGGGCCCCGAAACGAAAGTCAGCGGTGGTCAGTGCCCCGACCGGACAAATGTCGGTCGTATTGCCGGAGAAGTAGGAATCGAAGCCGGGGTCCGAGAAGGTCACGATCTCAAGCCGTCGCCCGCGCTGGGAGAGGCCGATGACTGGGTCACCTGCCACCTCATCCTGGAAACGGGTGCAGCGGGCACACTGGATGCAGCGTTCTCGATCGAGGTAGATCAGCTCGCCGAGCGGCAGGTGCTTGGCCAGGTGAAGCTTCTCATCGAACAGGAAGCGACTGTGGCCGGGTCCGTGTTCCATGGTGAGGTTTTGCAGTGGGCACTCCCCACCCTTGTCGCAGATCGGACAATCCAGTGGATGGGAGGTCAGCAGATACTCGACGATCGCCTTCCGGCCTTCGATCGCCTTGCCGCTGAAAACCCGGACCTGCCAGCCTTCGCCCACCTGGGTCGTGCAGGCGGTTTCGAGATTCGCCCCAAACTGAATGACCGGTTCTCCCTGTTCATTCAAGACCGGTTGTCCGGTGGCGCGGTCGCGGGCCGGGCGGCCGATCTCCACGAGACACATCCGGCACATCCCCACCGGCTCCAGTTTCGGGTGGTAACAGAATACCGGTATATCGATCCCAATCCGCTTCGCGGCATCGACGAGCAGTGTCCCGGGCGCAGAGCTGATCTCCGCACCTTCAATCGTGAGCCGGACCCCGTTGGAGCTCATCGCCCGTTCACCGCGTGGATTTCGAAGTCCGTCCCGAATCGCTCGATCCCGGAAGTCACGGCCAGCGCCGCGAAATCCCCCAGGGCACACAGACACTTGCCCCGGATTCCGCTCCCGACACTCTTCAGCAGCTCAATGTCCTCTGACCGCGCCTTCCCGCCCATCAGGCGGCCGAAGATGTGCTTCATCCAATAGGTACCTTCTCGGCAGGGTGTGCATTTGCCGCACGACTCGTGCTCAAAGAAGTCGGTGATTTTGGCCTCCGCCCAGGCGATGTTTACGGTCTCATCGAGCACAATGATCGAGGCCGATCCGAGCGCCGATCCGAGGGCCGCCAAAGACTCGTAGTCCATCCCGCTATCGAGCACGTCGTCTGCGGCGGGCAGGATCGGGGCGGAGGCCCCGGCCGGCAAGATCGCCTTGATCGCCTTTCCGCCAGGGATCCCGCCGCCGTGCTCGAAGATCAGTTCTCGGAAGGTCGTACCGAGCGGCAGCTCAACGTTCCCCGGCCGCTCCACATGGCCGGAGAGTGAGAACACCTTGGTTCCTGGACTCTGCTTGGTCCCTACTGACCGGTACCAGTCCGCCCCTCTTTCCAATATTGGCGGTAAGTTCGCCAGCGTTTCGACGTTGTTCACGACCGTTGGCTTCCCGTATAGTCCTTCGGCAGCTGGGAATGGAGGGCGGAACCGCGGTTGGCCGAGCTTTCCTTCCAAGGACTCCAGCAGCGCAGTCTCTTCCCCACAGATGTAGGCCCCGGCCCCGAGATGGGTGTGGATTCGCAGCGAGTAATCGGTCCCAAAGAGACGCTCACCCAGCAGCCCGGCCCCCTCCAATTCGGCAATCTTCCGATCCAGCTCGCCGGTCAGATCCCAAAACTCCCCCCGGCAGTAGACGTAGGCCACATTCGCCTGGGCGGCGTAGGCGCAGATCGCGACCCCTTCCAGGAATTGGAAGGGATTGCGTTCCATGATCTCCCGATCCTTGAATGTTCCTGGCTCCGATTCGTCGGCATTGGCGACCACGTAGCGCGGGAACACCCCCGGAGTCAGAAAGCTCCACTTCACTCCGGTCGGAAAACCCGCCCCGCCCCGCCCGCGCAGCCCCGAATCCTTGACGAGCTGGATGACCGCTTCGGGAGTTTGAGAACGAACCGCTTTTTCAAAGGCCTGGTAGCCGCCGTTTTTCCGGTAGACATCCAGTCGGTCGAGTTCGGGCAGCGCCCGGTGGCGCAGCACGATC
>CAYHSI010000119.1:0-2130 GCA_964359225.1 uncultured Anaerolineaceae bacterium | reverse complement strand
TGTTCCGCGCCCCGCAGCGCACACGGCAGGTCAGTGCAGACTTGCAGCCGATAGGTGGGTCCCGGCCGATCGTGGTAGAGGGTATAGAAGCCGATCAGCGAGCCGACCTCGGTGGGTTCAAGGTCCAACAAGGCGCCCACCTCGGTGATCGCTTGCCGGTCCAGGTGTCCATACTCGCGCTGGGCAAGGTAGAGCAACGGCATGACCGCCGAACGCTTGTGCTCCGGCGGGTATTTGGCCAGGATAGCTTGGATCTCGGCTCTATGCTTCTCCGCGAGCGCCATCTGGGTCTAGCGATCCACGTCGCCCAGCACCGGATCCAGGCTGCTGATGATCGCGACCAGATCGGCTACCAGATGCCCACGGGACAAGATCGGGATGGCCTGCAGATTGGCGAAGCTCGGGGTCCGAAAGTGGACTCGCAGCGGCTTCGGTCCGCCGTCGCCTTCCAGGTGGCAGCCCAAGAGGCCGCGCGGCGATTCGACCGGAAGGTAGACCGAGCCCGCCGGCGCAGGGAACCCTTCGGTCCACAACTTGAAGTGGTGAATCACAGCTTCCATGCTGTGGCCCAGTTCCGAGCGCGGCGGAGGAACGAATTTTCGGTTGTTGCTGCGCACCGGCCCCTTCGGCAAACGATCGAGCGCCTGTTTCACGATCCGCAGCGACTGGCGCATCTCTTCCATCCGGACGATGTACCGGTCATAGGTATCGCCGTTGCTAGCGAGCGGGACCTCGAATTCGTATTCCTCGTACCCGCTGTAGGGTTGAGCCTTGCGCAGATCGAAGGCCAGCCCGGTGGCGCGCAATGCCGGTCCGGTCAGCCCGATTTGCAGCGCCTTCTCGGACGATATGGCGCCGATCCCTTTGGTGCGGTCAATGTAAAGCGGATTCTCGGTAAGCAGGCTCTCGTATTCTTGAATTCGTTTCGGAAAGTAGCTCAGGAACTGCCGGACCGCCTCATCGAAGCCAGGCGGGAGATCACGCCATAAGCCGCCCGGACGGAAATAGGAGCCCATCATCCGCGCCCCGGAGCACAGCTCAAAAATATCCATGATGTGCTCTCGCTCGCGGAAGCAATACAGGAAGACCGACAAGGCGGCCAAGTCCAGCGCATGGGTTCCGAGCCAGACCAGATGGGAGGCGATCCGCTGCAGTTCGGTGAGCAGCACCCGCACTACTTGGGCGCGGGGTGGAACATCGAGTTCGACCAGTTTCTCGATCGCCAGGCAATAACACAGGTTGTTGCCCAGGTTGTTCAGATAATCCATCCGGTCGGTCATCACCAAGGCCTTCTCGTAGGTCTTGGCCTCCATGTTTTTCTCGATGCCGGTGTGCAGGAACCCGATATCGGGCACACAATTGACGATCCGTTCGCCATCGAGCTCCAGGAGTAAGCGCAACACCCCGTGGGTGCTCGGGTGCTGGGGACCCATGTTGAGCAGCATGGTGTCGCCCTGGACGGCCCGATCCGAGACCAGGTGTCTCAGCTCGTCAACGGTGATTTCCATCTGGGGTTGAAGCATGGCTGGCTCTGAGTCGGCGGTGGGTCGGCCCCAGACCGCTCGCGGGATTAGTCCTTGACGTACTTCTTGCGGCGCTGGATCTCGTCGAAATTGAAGCTGAACTGCACTTCCTCGTACCCGAGCGGATAGTCTTTTCGCAGGGGGTGCCCTTCCCACTCATAGGGCATCAGGATTCGGCGCAGGTCCGAATGACCGCGGAATCGGATGCCGAACATATCGAAGACTTCACGCTCATGCCAGTTGGCGTTGGGATACACCGGCTCGACGCTGGGTAAATCGACTCGATCATCCGCCAACAAGACCTTCAGCCCAACGAACTGGTTTCGCTCGAGCGAGTAGAGCTGGTAAGCCACCGCGAAGCGCGGCTGCTTGGGCCAGTAATCTACCGCGGTCAATGCCGCCAATAGGTCGAAGCCAGCCGCCAGCAGTTTCTGGCAGGCAGCCAGCACCGTCTCCGGCTGGATGACCAGGGTCAGCTGGCCGCGAAACTCTTGGAGCTCGATCAGGCTGTCTGCCAGGAGCCCGGTCAGCTCGCTTGCCAGTTTCCTAGGCGTTTCCATCCTTCACCTTCTCAAGCAACCCGAAGCGACTTCTCCCCCATCACCTT
>CAYHSI010000118.1:2350-6548 GCA_964359225.1 uncultured Anaerolineaceae bacterium | reverse complement strand
TCGGGGTCGGTGAGCGACTTGAACAGCACGCTGGTCGGATCGATCGAAGCGGACACGTCGGTGAAGGCAATCTCGTTGAATCCGTCGGCGAGATCGAACTGCCGCCGATCCCGAACCAGGGCGGTGCCTTCGTTATAAACTGTCAGTGACAGAGTCGTGTCGGCGGCCTCGGCGACCGGCGGGCGGGTCGGAGTCGCTGAGCGAGCCGGACTCGAAAGCCCACTGCAGGCCACGCCTACGGCTGCCAGGCCGAGGGTGGCCAGGACTGCTTTGCCCGGCGGCGCGGCGAGCGCCCAACTTGAACGGAGAAGCTTATGCACGCGGAATGGCTCCATGTCGGTATCCTTCCTTCTATATAGGTCTGTGTGAACTGAGACGTTCACCAAGGACCGCGAGTTCCCGATCGCGGCGCCGCCCGGGTCTGGGTCATAGTTCCCAATCGAGAACGGCAGGACCGGGGTGTGCGGTGCTCGAGGCACAGGCTACGGCCAGCCCGGTGGCCCGGCTATAGGCGGGCGGTACCGGCCGCCTTGATATAATGCGGGCCGTTCTCTGGGGAGAGCCTCGGATGCTGAAGGACGTGCTGGCTCGCAAAGGGGAGGAAGAGCGGCTCAAACGAGAGGGCCGCCTGCCGCCCGGCCAGTCGCTGACCAACAAATTTCCGGTTCTGCACTATGGCCCGGTCCCGCGCTTCGATCCGGCGACCTGGGACTTTCGGGTCTGGGGAGAGCTCGAGGCGGAGCGGCGCTGGAGTTGGGAGGAGTTTCAAAAGCTCCCGCGCTCGAAGCTCGTGATGGACATCCACTGCGTGACCCGTTGGAGCAAGTTCGACACGGAGTGGGAGGGCGTCTCGCTAAGCCGACTGGTGACCGAGGGGCACCTCCAGCTCAAGCCCAGCGCCAAGTTCGTGCTGCAGCACTGTGAGTACGGCTTCACGGTCAACGTTCCGCTCGAAGTGGCGCTGGCCGACAATTTTTTGATGGCCACTCATTTCGACGGAGAACCGATCAGCCCGGACCACGGATATCCACTGCGGGGAATCGTAGGATCCATCCCCGGGCGGAGCGAACTCATGTCCCCCTATTTCTGGAAAGGCGGTAAGTGGCTGCGCGGGCTTCAGATCCTGGCCCAGGACCGGCAGGGATTCTGGGAGCAGGCCGGATATCATAACGAGGCCGACATCTGGAAGGAGCAGCGCCTGGCGTACTGATCGGTGACGCCTCCAGTCGGCTGCCGGCCAAGTGCTCAAGGCGAACGCCTTGGGCGTTTCTTTTCATGCATATAATCATATGAGGCATGCATGGCAGAGGATCCCACTCGCAGCGCCCGTGAGCGGATGGTGGAAGAGCAGCTCCGGAGCCGTGACATTCATGATCCCCGGGTCCTGGAGGCCATGCGAGTCGTGCCGCGGCACCGCTTCGTTCCAGACGACTTGAGCAGCCAGGCCTACTTCGATGGGCCGGTCAGACTGGACCACGGGCAAACGATCTCCCAGCCTTACATCGTCGCCCTCATGTCTCAGCTGCTCGAGTTGGAGGGCGGAGAAACCGTATTGGAGATCGGGACTGGATCGGGCTACCAGGCGGCCGTGCTTTCCCGCCTGGCGCATCAGGTGTACAGCATGGAGCGGGTATCGGAGCTGGCCCGCAGCGCGGCGGAGCGACTGAAGGAATTGGGCTGCGAAAACGTGAAGGTCTACGAGCGCGACGGTTCCGGAGGGTTACCGGAGCACGCGCCTTACCCGGCGATCATCGTCGCGGCGGCCGCCCCGCGGGTACCCGGGCCGCTCAAGGAGCAATTGGAGATTGGCGGCCGATTGGTGGTGCCGGTGGGGAGCCAGGAGGGCCAGACCCTCGAACTCTGGCGCCGGGAGAGCGAAGCTGATTTCAGTCAGGAACGGATCGCCCCGGTCGCCTTCGTCCCACTGCTCGGTGAGCATGGCTGGTCCTCCGACAAGCGCCCGTTCTGGGCGTGGTGACCGGGCCGGCTAGAACCCCCCGGTTCAACCCTCCTCCAGCGGTCTGAGATAGGCGATGGCCTTTCCGGCTTCGCCATTCATGACCAGCTCGGCGACCAGGCCGTCGGTCACGGCGGGAACTTCGATCACTCGTACCAAATCCTCCCACCCCGCATCTTCCGGGAGCAGGCGACTGAGTGAGTTCTCGGAAGCATCGAAGAACTCGCGGTTGAACTCGTCTCCCCGGTCTCCCAGTGCGACGGCCAGCGGGTAGATTCGCGCTTCCACCAGGTCTTGGAAGAAGTGGGTCCCGTAGGAGGGTTCTGGGGCCCGCTTGTCCGGCACGACCTCGATCAGAGCCTTCGCATGGTAGATATCACCATAACCGACCGGGATACCCAGTCCCGGATTCTGGCTCCCCCAGCGGCCTGGGCCCATCAAGATGAAGGACTCCTCGGACAAGCGGGCGTTTAGCCGCCCGACCAACCGCGCCAGCGCCGGCCGGTCCTGGGCCCGTGCCGGATCTCTATATGCAAATGGAGAGATGTAGACCACGAAGCGTACATTTGTGACTCTGCCATCCGGCACCAGCCGGCGGCTAAGGAACAGCTGCCTTTCCTTAGGGACATTGGTTGGAAGCTCCACCCGCTCACGCTCCATGCGACTCTGCGGCCGGCACTGCAGCAAATAGACGGTCGGCTCCGGCCGGCGGGCCTCGGTCTCTTCCAGCAGCGCCAAGAATTCGACGTCCACCGGTCGGTGGTAAGCGGCTTCGAGAGTCTGCAGCACGCGAGTCATGTTGCTGGCGAAATGAGTACGGTGCAGCAGGCCGCTGAAGGTCACGACCGCCTCTTCCGATTTCATTCCTAGCGGAGCACTCACGAAGTCTTGCAACGCGCCTTCCTGATAACGTTGGCCGATCCAGCGCAGACTGCGCAGGCCGCCAGAAAGGACCTTCTCCACCGGCAGAGTGCGCATCGAATTGGCCTGCGTGTCAATCAGGTCGACGAAATGCTGGGAATAGCGGCGGATGCGTTCGGGATCCGTGTCGGGGCGCAACTCGGGGTGGCTGAGGGCCACCAGACGCGGGTAGTCGTTGTCTGCCTGTTCGACCGCTCGAGTTCCCAGGCCCCAGACCAGCCGCAAGAACCCGGCCCGCCGATCGATCTTCGGGCTCCAGCGGTACTGGTTGCGGGAGAACGCCACTCCGGCCGCGTCTGGCAGCAAATAGCCGTTCACCTGGCGGCCGCGCACTTCCTGGATCAGAACTGCCATCCGTTCGTCGTAGTCGAGCAGGTTCTTGCTCTTGCGGTAGAGCAGCACGTCCGGGTTGTAGACTCCGGCATAGACCCGGGAGATTGCCTGCAGTAGATCGCGCAAGTTGTCTTTGGCAGTGCCCTGGTTTCCGCAAAATACGCTCTCGTACTTGCCGGCAAATGAGAAGCCGAAGGAGTCTTCCAACAGACTGGAGGAACGGACGATCAGCGGGGTCGGTCCCAGCTCGGCGAGCACCGCCCGCAGCGGCTCGGCGTACTCCTCCGGGAAGCGGCCATTCTCAAAGCGCTTCCGAATCCCCGAGTACTCGGAGCGAATCTCGGCCTCGCTCTTGTATTTCTGGTTGGCGATGTCGATCAGGTCGTTGAACTGGTTGAAACGGTAGAAGACGTCAGCCGCCAGGAACCAGGAACGAGGGAAGCGGAGCCGCCCGCGCAGCTGCGGGTCGTTAGATTGAGTAAGGATGCGGCGGGCCAGCTCGAATCCGGCGGCCTTGCCGCCGATCTTGCCGCGCCCGATGCGACGATCCCGGATGGCCTTGAGGTCCTCGATCGAGAGCCACTCTTTGGCGATCCCCACATATTCGAGATGGTCGCTGATCATGGTCTTGATCAGGACCACCTTGATCTCCTGCAGATGGTGCTCGATCGCCGCTCGCTGGGCCTTAGGCAAGGCTTCGTACGCCTCGCCCTGCGCAAACAGCATGTCCCAGGGTGCGAGTTCGGGATGGAAAGTGAGCACGAAGCTGCTCGCCCGGCCGCGTTGGGCCAGGGTTTCGCGGACGAGCGATTCGAACAGTTCGTGAGGAAGGTTGTAGGCGAAGTAGAAGTCGGTCAGGTTCTCGCGGGTGATCCGAAGCCGGTTCATCCAGACATCGGGCGGTTCCTGATTGTGCGGATCCCGCAGTCCTTCCCGTTCTTGAGACTGGATCGCCTTGGCCCGCACTTCGGCCTCGAAGGTCTCTTG
>CAYHSI010000118.1:0-2250 GCA_964359225.1 uncultured Anaerolineaceae bacterium | reverse complement strand
TTGATGACGCTCAGCACGTCGACCAGGAAGCGGACGTTGAAGGCGATCTCGATCGGCTCGCCGTCGACCGTGGCATCGACAATGACCTCATTGGAACCGGTCTCGGCCGCCGTGGCTGTGACCTCGACCCGGCCAGGCTCGAGCTCACTTCCCGGCGCAATCTTCAAACGGGCAGAGTGGGCAGCCTCGCGGGCGAAGATGTCGGCTGCTTTGCAAGCCTTGAGAAAGCCGGCGGTCGAAATAACCGTCCGGTTGGTGTGACTGGATGGGATGATTCCCTGATAGTCGGGGAAGGCCCCTTCGATCAACTGGGATACGAGTTCGATATCCCGGCCGCGGAAGATCACCTGACCCCGGCCAGGGGGCAGCAGCATGTGGACCTGCTCGTCGCTGGCGATCCGAGCTAGCTCAGCCAGCGCTCGGGCCGGCACGATCGCCCGCAGCGGGCTGGAGACCGGCGCCGAGAGATCGGCCCGGCGGACCGAGAGCCGGAACCCATCGGCTGCAGCGAGGGTCAAGTGGGCTCCGTCGATCTCCAGCAGCACCCCGCTCAGCACCGGCCGAGCGTCGTCGCTTGAGGCAGCGAAGGCCACTTGGGAGATCATTTCGCGCAAATCTTGCATCTCCAGCAAGACACCCTCCCCAAGGTCGGCGGGGGGCATTGGTGGAAACTCCTGAGCGTCAATGCACTTGATGTTGTTATTGAAGGCACCGGCCCGAACGTTGAGGGTCTGGGTGCGAAGGGTGAGCTCCATCTCGACCTGGTCGGCGGGGAGAGTGTTGACCAGGTCCACAAACGTCCTGGCGGGGACGGTTGTGGCCCCTTCCTCGACGACCTTGGCCCCAATCCAGCAGGTGATCCCCAGCTCGAGATTGGTGCCGGTAAGGCGCAACCGGCCGTCCTCGGTGGCCACCAGAATATTGGCCAACACCGGCAGCGTGCTGCGAGGCGAGACGGCCCGGGCCACGGTGGTCAGCCCATGAGCGAGGTTTTCTTGCAGGACGGAGAGCTTCATTTTGGGTGCAATCGCGAAGTATACCCTGCGGTTTGGGTTTTGTAGACAAGCCTGCTGCACTCGAATACACTTGCGAAGTGGCTGTCCAGGAACTCAAGCAGGAACTCGATTGGATCCGCGAGCTGGTATTTCAGCGCTCCCGTCTGTTGGAGATCAGCGTCACCCTCAACTCCACCCTCGAGCTGAACCGGCTGCTGCAGTTCATCATGGATTCGACCGCCGATCTGGTGGACAGCGAGGGCGCCTCGATCCTGCTGGTAGATGAGAACACCAAGGACCTGTTCTTCGCCGCGGCGACCGGGACCAACCCGGAGGAGCTGCGCCGGATCCCGGTGCCGATGGAAGGTTCGATCGCCGGCACGGTCTTTAAGGAAGACCGGGCCTTGATCATCAACGAGGTGGCCCAAGACTCTCGCCACTTCCACCAGGTCGAGGAGAAGACCAAACTCACGACTCGCTCCCTGGCGGCGGTACCCATGCGGATGCGGGACGAGGTGATCGGAGTGCTGGAGGCGATCAACAAGCGTAACGGGACCTTTGAAAAACGTGACCTGGAAACTCTGGGAATCGTCGCCTCCCAAGCCGCGGTGGCAATCAACAACGCCCGGCTAGTCAGTGCACTCAAGAAGGCTTATGAGGAACTGGGAAAGCTCGACCGGATGAAGAGCGACTTCATCGCAATCGCCTCGCACGAGCTCCGCACCCCACTGGGAGTGATTCTCGGTTATGCCGCATTGCTCAAAGAGGAGGCCGGCGGGGAAAGCTCCGAGCACGCCGAGACCGTATTGAACATGGCGTTGCGGATGCGCAGCCTGATCGAGGACATGACCAACATCAACGCGATGAAGGTTGGGTCGCGAGAGCTTGCCCTGGAGGTCCAGCCGCTGCAGGTGCCGATCCGGACGGCCCAAGCCGAGGTAGCCGACCTGATCCAGGCCAAGGGTCAGCGCCTGATGGTCGAGCTGATCGGCGAGCCGCTAAAGGCGCGGATCGACCCGGCCAAGCTAAGCATGGCCCTGTCGAATCTGCTGAACAATGCCATGGGTTTCACGCCTCCGAAAGGCGAGATCCGACTGAAACTCGAACGGCACGGATCCGAAGGCTGGATCCGGGTGACCGATAGTGGGATCGGGATTCCGGCTGGAGAGTTAGACCGGATCTTCGACCAGTTCTATCAGGTAGAAGACCACATGGTCCGCAAGCACCAAGGGATGGGGCTGGGGCTCTCGATTGT
>CAYHSI010000117.1:0-6553 GCA_964359225.1 uncultured Anaerolineaceae bacterium | reverse complement strand
TGCCGTGCGAGTCGGAGCCGGAGACCATCAGCACCTGGTTGCCCTTCAAGCGGTGATAGCGGGCAAAGATGTCCGCCGGCAGGTAGGCACCCGCCAGGTGGCCGACGTGCAGGTCACCGTTGGCATAAGGCCAGGCGACGGAGACGTGGATTCGTTCAGTCATCAGTCGTTACGCTCTTCCTTGAGCTCGCAGCGGAGGGGAGGCGAGCCTCCCAACCGGAAAACAAAACGCCAGCGCGAGGCTGGCGGTGGGTGCGGGGCGGCTGCGCTCTCAGTTGGTGCGCCACTCCCCGGCCGATGGGCCTCGCCCCATCGGCGGCCGGTCGCTGCGCATGTCCATAACAGACCCTGTCACGGTTAGTTCATGCCTCGCTAGGAGCTCATTCTAATCTGGGGAGAGAGGAAGTCAAGGCGGCGGCAATAGCCGGGCAACGCAGGTTCCTGGGTCAATCCCGCTGGAGCGGGCGGCAAAGCGCCCGTCCGTGGCTTGTTGCCGGCTGAGCAGGAATTAGAATCCTAATAGGATGAAGCAAGTTCCACAGATTACCCCGCAGGAAGCCGCTCGGCGGGTGGCCGACGGCGCTCGCCTGATGGTGGGTGGATTCGGAATGACCGGAAATCCGGTTCACCTGCTGCACGCGCTGGCCGACGCCGGGACCAAGAACCTGACTTACATCAGCAACAATATCGGAGAACCGGGGATTGGCGGCGGACTGCTGCTTGAGCAGGGGCAGATCAAGAAAGCGATCGGTTCGTTCTTCACTTCCAATCCGGAGGCCGTCGCGGCGGCTCAGACCGGCCGGATCGAGCTCGAGCTACTGCCCCAAGGATCTTTTGTCGAGGCCATTCGGGCCGGCGGGGCGGGGCTGGGCGGCTTCTACACTCCAACCGCGGTAGGCACGCCCCTCGGGGAGCGGGCGGAAACAAAACTGATCAACGGCAAAGTCCATGCCTTCGTGCCCGCGCTGCGGGCCGATATTGCCTTGATCCATGCCTGGAAAGCGGATACCGCGGGCAACCTTGTCTATCGAATGACCGAACAGAATTTCAACAAGAGCATGGCGACCGCTGCCGATTTGGTGATCGCCGAGGTCGAACAGATCGTTCCATTGGGCGAACTGGATCCCGATCAGATTCACACGCCGGGCAGCTATGTCGACTACCTGGTGCAGGTGCACACCAAACTGGAAGACCTGGGATCCTCGGGTTCGGGCGCGGCTCGCGAGGCGGGAGTGGGCGGAGCGCGGTTGAGGATTGCCGAGCGGGCTTTGCTCGAGCTGCGGCCGGGAAGCGTCGTGAATCTGGGAGTTGGGATTCCGACTTTGGTGGCCGAGCTGATTCGGCCCGAACATGGAGTGACTCTGCACTCCGAGAACGGGATGCTCGGGGTTGGCCCCTCCCCGGACGAGGGAGGCGCAATGGATTACCCGGTCAACGCGGGAAAGGTTCCGGTTACCGCGCTGCCCGGGAGCAGCTATTTTGATAGTGCTGACTCATTCGCTCTGATCAGGGGCGGACACGTGGACGTGGCCATCATGGGCGGACTGCAGGTCGACCAACAGGCCAACCTGGCGAATTGGGCCGCCCCCGGCCGGCCGTTGCTCGGGGTCGGCGGAGCGATGGACTTGGCGGAAGGGGCCAAGCGCTTGATTATCACCATGACCCACACTGACAAAGATGGGAGACCGAAGCTCGTGCCTCAATGCGACCTGCCGCTGACCGCGGCGCAGGCGGTTGACCTGCTGATCACGGAGCTTGGGGTGTTCGAGTTCGGCGAGGGAAAACCGACCCTGATCGAAGTGATGCCGGGGTCGTCGCTCGAAGAGATTCAGACCAAGACCGGCGCTGAATTCCGGATTGCCCTGCGGGAGCGATCGGGCAGCTAGGCCGACACCGGGCCGGCGACCAGCCGATCCGCCCGGGCGGCGAAGACGAAGTCCGCCTCGGAGAGACCTCCGATGCTGTGGGTCCAGATCGTAATGGTGGCCTTGCCCCAGCCCAGGCAGAGGTCGGGGTGATGGTCGACCGACTCGGCTAGCTCGCCTACGCGGTTCACGAAATCGAGCGCCTCTTGGAAGTTGCGGAACCGGTATTGTTTCTCCAGGTGCCGCTCGTCGATCACCTGCCACTCGGTCCCGAGCTTCTCCTGGAACAGCTGCAGCTCGGCACCCTTCAGTGGCTCCACGCCGCCACCCCGGGGCGGCCGGAGTTCCCGATCGGCGAGGTCGCTCATGCCAGCACCATGGGGATTTCTTTGACCAACATCAGGCCATCCTCGCCGCGGGCACCTGTTCAGCCAGAGTCTCGATGATCTCGGCCGCCATATCATACCGCCCGAAGGGCGGCATGAGGTAAGCACCCTGTGAGATGCCGATCAACTGCTGTAGGATTTCGACCGCGATCATGATCCCGGTTTGTGGGGCCTGCTCCCCGGCTGCGTTGATGCGCTTCCGAATCTCGTTCGGGATGGAAATTCCCGGGACCTCGTTATGCAGGAAAGAAGCATGGCGTGAGCCGTAAAGTGGCAGCACCCCGACCA
The DNA here is from genome assembly GCA_964359225.1 of uncultured Anaerolineaceae bacterium. Lineage (GTDB taxonomy): Bacteria > Chloroflexota > Anaerolineae > Anaerolineales > E44-bin32 > JADFRG01. The sequence continues at coordinate 4,014 of CAYHSI010000117.1, read as the reverse complement.
GCACCGGGATCGGCAGGGGGCCGAAACCAGCCTCGTAGGCCTTGAGGGTCCGCTTCACCCGGCGGGGATCGAACACCGGCTGGGTAAGTACGAAGTCCGCCCCAGCCTCGACCTTGCGGTTGAGCACTCTCACCTCCCGCTCGATATCCTTGGCACTCGGGTTGAGGGCGCAGCCGACGAAGAATGAGGTGGCCTCCCCGATCTCAGTCCCATGGTGATCCAGTCCGAGATTGAATCCGTGCTTGATCAGCCGAATCAAGCCGGAAGGGACCACGTCGTAATTGTCGGTCGCCTCCGGATAGTCGCCAATGGAGGTCGGATCGCCCATGACTACGAAGACGTTCCGCACGCCGGTGGCATGCGCCGCCAGCAGATCTCCTTGCACCCGCAGCAGATTGCGGCCGCGGGTCGGAAAGTGCAGTGCGGTTTCCAGGCCAACTTGGCTCTGAATCAGCTGGCAAACCGCCCAGGGGCTCATCCGCAGGCGGGCCATTGGGCTGTCGGCCACGTTGATCACATCCGCACCGGCCTCGGCCAGCATGTGAGCGCCGGCCAGCAGCTTGTGAACCGACAGACCCCGGGGAGGGTTGACCTCGACTGAGATGACAAACTTGCCGGAGGCCAGCCGCGAGCTGAGTTCGGTGGGAGTCTGCGGCCCGAGCTGGTGTTCGTCGGTTTCGCCGTTCAGCTGGATTAGCGGGGAAGCGGCGGCCCGGAGCTGCGGATCCTGCAGCGCCGACGCCATCGCGGCAATATGTTCGGGGGTCGTTCCGCAGCATCCACCGATCACGGCGGCCCCGGCCTGATGGAAGGCCAGTGCATGCTCGGCGAAGTAATCCGCCGAGGCCGGGTACATGATCCGGCCCCCGATTTGCTCTGGCCATCCGGCGTTGGGCATCACCGAGAATCTTGCGCCGGGTACGGCCCGGCGCATCGCCTGCAGTACCCGTAGCAGTTGGGCAGGGCCGCCGGAGCAATTGGCCCCGATGACGTCCGCCCCGGCCTCGGCGATCGTTCGGGCAGCCTGGGCCGCGGTGTCCCCCAGCAGCGTTCGATCGTCGCGGGTGAAGGTCACCGACCCAATGACGGGCAGCCCGCCGGTGTCCTTGGCGGCCCGGATCCCCTCCCGCAATTCGTGCAGATCACTCTGGGTCTCGAGCACGATCAGATCGGCGCCGGCCTCGAGCAGGGCCGTGATCTGTTCCCGGTACGCCTCGTAGGCCTGTTCGGGCTGCACCCGTCCGAACGGTGCCAGCCGCACGCCGAGCGGCCCTACACTGCCGGCGATCAACGCTTCGCGGCCGGTCTCTGCGATCGCCCGGCGCGCCAGCTCCACCGCCGCGGAGTTGATCTCGGCCACCCGATCCACGAGACCGTGGCCCGCCAGCTTGTGCCGGTTGGCCCCGAAGCTATTCGTCTCGAGGATCTGGGCACCCGCCTCGAGGTAGGCGCGGTGGATGGAAAGGATCAGCTCGGGCCGGCTGAGATTCAGCTCATCGAAGCAGGCATCGAAAGGAACCCCGCGGGCATGCAGCATCGTACCCATGGCCCCATCGGCCACGATGGGTTTGCCGCGCCCCAGCCACTCGGCGAATCGATTAGGAGCCGGAGGCACCAGCCTCTTCCCGAATCTGCCGCACTGCCTCGACGATGTTGCCCAGGGAGGGAAGCACTTCCTCCCAATTGCGAGTCTTCAACCCGCAGTCCGGATTGACCCAGATTTGCTCCGGCCGGAAGTGTCTGGCAAACATCCGAAGTTTTTCCTTAACTTGCTCCACCTCCGGGATGTTGGCGCTGTGCACATCGTACACACCGGGTCCGACCTCCCGGGCATAGCCGAACTTGGTCAGTTCCTGCAGGGTCTCGTCCCCGCTGCGGGCATTCTCGATCAGAATCACGTCCGCGTTCAGCCCATCGATGGCCGGCATGATGTCGCCAAACTCGGCGTAGCACATATGAGTGTGCACCTGAGTTTCATCTCGGGCGCCGCCGGTTGCCAGGCGGAATGCATCTACCGCCCAGCCCAGATACTCCTCCCAGCGCTCCGGCTTGAGCGGCAGCCCCTCCCGCAGGGCCGGCTCGTCCACTTGAATCACTTTCGCCCCGGCAGCCTCCAGGTCGCTAATTTCTTCGCGCAACGCCAGAGCGAGCTGAAAGGCGACTTCACTGCGTGGGATGTCGCTCCGGACAAACGACCAGTTCAGGATGGTGACCGGACCGGTCAGCATCCCTTTGACCGGCTTGTGGGTGAAGGATTGAGCTTTCTGAAACTCGCGAACCGTCATTGGCGAGCTGCGCCGCACGTCGCCCCAGATGATCGGAGGCCGCACGTAGCGGTTTCCGTAGCTCTGGACCCAACCGTGTTTGGTGAAGGCGAACCCGGTCAGCTTCTCGGCGAAGAACTCGACCATATCGGATCGCTCGAACTCCCCATGGACCAGCACGTCGAGGCCCAGCCCCTCCTGAGCTCCAATCGTATAGGCAATCCAGGCGTCGACCCCGGCTCGGTATTCCTCCTCGCTGATCTCGTTCCGACTCAGCCGACTCCTCAATCGCCGGACTTCGGCGGTCTGAGGAAAGGAGCCAATGGTGGTTAATGGGAAGGGAGGTAGCTGGATCTGTTTTGCTCTTCGTTCGGCATAGGGTGTCTGGCGGGCGAATGAGTTAGAACGTAGTTCCTGCAGCCGCGCCCGCACCCCCGGCTCTCCGAGGGCGGAGGATTCGAAATCCTCCCAGGCTTGGCCGGCCGGCTGGAGTTGCTCAGCTCCGGCGGCCAGGGAGGCGAGTTCGGTCAGCTTTTCCTCCGCAAAGGAGAGCACGGCCTGCAGCTGCGGCGCGAGATGGGTTTCTCGGTCGGCGCGATAGGGTACGAACTGGAGCGAGCACGAGGCGCTGATCCGCAGATTGGCCAATTGTTCCAACTGCTCGACCAGCGGAGTCACTTCGGCCGGCCGGATCCGCCAAACACTCCGGCCATCAACCACTCCGGCGCCGAGGGTTTTGTCCTTTGGCCAACCGTGCTGGCGGATCAGTCCCAGGTTATCTCCCCGGGTGAAGTCCAGGGTGAGGGTCGAGACCGGGAGCTGCACGGCCCACGGGTAGGCGGCCCCCAGGTCGTCGAAGTAAGTCACCAGGTTGAGCGGCAGCCGAGTTTCCGCCAGCGCCGAATAGGCCCGCTGGTACAGCGGCTTGAGCGCCTGGCTTCCGCCGACGACCAGCTGGGGCTCGTGAAGCTGAACCTCGGGGACTCGCCGCCCGGCCAGCTCCTGGAGCAGCTCCCGGTAGAGCGGAAGCAGCGCCTCGAGGGCTTGCTCAATCGGGTGGTCGAGCCGGGCCAGGCTGAGCAGCGTCACCGGACCGAGCACAATCGGAATCGCCCGCTCGCCCAGCAGTTCCCGACCGAGATCAAGGGTCTCAAAGTAATCGGAGAAGTTCGCCCCGAAACTGTCCAGCTGATCGATCTCCGGGACCAGATAGTGGTAGTTCGTGTCGTACCACTTGGTTAGGCCAAGCGGCGGGATGCCTTCCGTTCCGCGGGCCATCGCAAAATAGCGGTCCAGCCCTTCGTACCGACGAAAACGCTCTGGGATCATCCCGAAGCGGTGGGTCCAATCGAGGACGTGGTCGTACAAAGTTGCGTCGCCGATGCCGATCCAATTAACTCCCGCCTCGCGCTGAGCGGCGATTCCCTCCCGCTGGACCTGAGCGAAGGTCTCCAGCAATTCGACCGCCTGAGATTTCCGGCTCCAATAGGCTTCCAACGCCTTCTTGAGCTGGCGCTCTCCGCCGATTCGGGGAAATCCGATGGTCTGGGTCTGATGTACCTTCATGACCGCCTTTCCGCCTGCCCGGAATAATTAAGGCCCCTCTGAGAGAAGGGGCCAGGGTTGATACTCGCTCATCTCCCAGTGCGGCTGCAGTGGAGCCGCAGCTTCTGCCGGAATTGGCACCATCCGATATCGGTGGTTGCCGAGGCTTCACAGGGCCGGTCCCTCCGCCTCTCTGGATGAGTTC
>CAYHSI010000116.1:0-6594 GCA_964359225.1 uncultured Anaerolineaceae bacterium | reverse complement strand
CGAAGACCTCAAAGTACCAATCGAGCAGTTTGCGGGCATGCTGCTCGCGCCCCTGAAACAAGGCGCGGGGCACCTCCCCGGAGAGACAGCCGGTCGTACAGATCAATCCTTCGCTGTGAGCGGCTAGGAATTCCCGATCAATCCGCGGGCGATAGTAGAAGCCCTGCAGCTGAGCCGCGGTAGCGATCTTGAGCAGGTTGCGATACCCGGTCTCGCTCTCCGCCAGCAAGAGCAAGTGGAAAGCCTGGCCATCCAGCTCTGGATCCCGATCTTCCATACCCCGGGTGGCAAGATAGGCCTCTATCCCAAGCAGCGGCTTGATCCCAACTTCTCGGGCGGCTTGATAGAAGAGCATGGTCCCGAACATGGACCCATGGTCGGTGAGAGCAACCGCCGGCATGCCAAGCTCTTTGGCTCGGTGCACCAGCGCCGGGATCGAGCTCAGGCCGTCTAGCAGTGAATATTCGGAATGGACGTGGAGATGGACGAAGGACATTTCCCCCCAGGGAATGTGCCCGGCGATTATAGCGGAGCCAGGCTGTAGGTGCCAGAAGTGGGTGGATTCAGGGACTCTTTTAAGGTTTGATCGAACGAGTCCGACTCAGAGTAGAACATAACGAGCTCTTGGCACGGGCTCCCGTGCCTCTCGACTGCAACCGCTTCTGGGGCGGGGATCTTGCCGGCTACTTGCTGGAGGTTTTCTTCGCCGCCCTCTTCTTCGCCGCCCTCTTCTTCGGCGCAGCCGGAGCTACGGCCACCGGTGCGGGCGCGGGGGCCGGCGCGGGCGCCGGAGCGTACTCCCGAGAGCCGAAGCGGGTCAGCAGCACTGCTCCCAGCGCGATGGCCACAACCACGAAAGCGACTGTCCACCCTAAGCAGGGGATCAGGCCGATTCCGCCAACCACCAAGCTGAGCAACAACGTCCCTAGCCCGGCCGAGGCCGCTGGGTGAAGATCCCAGTTGAAGGCCTTGGCCAGCCGGTCGCCCACCTCCTTGCCGATGGCGATCCAACCGAACACTCCTGCCACGACCAGCAGCACGGCGGCCAGCAGGCTAACCGGACTCAAGATGATGGTGATGGCCAGGACGATCAACAGCACTGGCGCGACCACGAAGGTCAGCAGCCCGAGCCCACCGGACAGGAGCGGCTGAGCGACCACTGCCCGGGCGGCGCGGGCCGTCGGCTCTGGCCAGAACATCACCACGATCGTAGCTAATGCCGCAACCAGCAAGCTGCGCAGCCCGAACCAGAGCACGTCGAGCAGCGGTGAAAACCGAATCCGGAAAGCGTTCAACGGCACGACCCGGGTCGTAGAAGGGAAGTTGAAGCTGAAGGGGAAAGAGAATTCATCGCCGGCAACGACGTCCCCGGCTATCGTCGAGCCGGGTGCCCGATCCAGATTCCCTCCCAGGCTCACGACATCACCGCCGATCGAAGCCTTGGGCCCCAGATCGGCGTTTCCCCCTAGCAACACCAGGTCGCCCTTCACCTGTCCGTCGATTCCCGCGTTGCCTCCCATCAGAAAGAGATTGCCTTCGACCAGTGACCCCTCTTCCAGGTCCGCCGAGCCGCCGAAGATCACCAGATCGCCCTCGAGTACCTCCCCGCTTTCCAGCGTGAAGCTGCCTCCGAAAACGACCTGACCTTGTTCGGGCCCTCCGGCAAAGGCATTCGACGGGAAAGCCAGCATGCCCGCCAACCCAAGGACCAATACGCCAACCGATCTTTTCATTTTGTTGCTCCATTCGGCAAGTTTGCAAAAGAGTAACGATAAAGCGCAGCGAACCATACCGCGCTCACCCATCCGATAGTCAGGGCAACGGCCAAGCCGCCAATAACTGCCGGAAGTCCGCCCCCTATCTCTCTCAAGAACAGGTAGCTGCCTTCCAGCGTCCCCCGGGCACTCAGCCCCGCCCGGATCCAGCTAGCTGCCAACCCAGCCGGCGATCCGAGGAGCCGCAGAGCTTCGAGCCCTACCAGCGCCAGAGAGAGCAGCGCCCCAAGCAGCAAGCCTCCCAACATGAGCTGCACCTGTCGCTGTCGCCGCGCTTCCCTATGCTGTTCCAGTCGCGCCAACCAGCGCCGGCTGAAACCAGCGGCCGGCCCGAGCTGTGGAGAACGGCGCAGCCTGGCTTCGATGAGTTCCCACTCGGCATCCGAAGGGGGAAGGATTGAACCCGGGTGGCCGAGCGGCGCAGGGTCAAGCGGTCGTGACACCAGTGGGTTCCCTTCCACTCGCCTGTCGTTCAGTTTCTGCGCGGGCCGCCAGATCGCGCCGCGCTCGATGCATCCGACTCTTGACCGCGCTGACCGAAAGTCCAAGCGCCGCGCCGATCTCCTGGTACGAAAGGTCGTACCAATAGTGCATGACGATCGCGGCCCGCTCGTAGGGTCCGAGCTTTGCCAACTCCGCCTGCAGCCGCGCTTGCTCCCGGGCGTGCTCAGCCAGCCTCTCCGGCTGTGACTCACGACCGGCCGGCCGGCGGTGCAGCGCCTCCAGTGAGATCAATTGGAACCGCCTGCGGCGCAGCTGATCAATACAGTGATGGGCCCCAATCGAGAGCAGCCAAGTGGGAAAGGGTCTGAGCGGATCATAGCTTTTCAACTTTTGGTAGGCCTTGAGAAACGTTTCCTGGGCAGCGTCTTCCGCATCGGCTAAATTGCCCAACATGCGATAGCACAGGTTGTGGACCGGCTTCGCATAGTGCTCGACCAACCTGGCAAAGGCTAAGTCGTCTCCGCCCTGCGCCGCGGCAATCCATTGGCCCTCCTCCCTCGGCTCCATTGAAAGCTGCGATCTCATCAATATCTACGGAAGCTTTGGCAAGAAGTTGCGGGGAAGATCCGCTTGGAGGGCTTGATTTGGTCCGAGGCTTGACAAGACGATGATTGTGCTATATATTATGTACTGTAACAACTGAAATAACAGAACACAATGGCAGAGCTGTCTTCGATCACTCAGAAGTTTATCCTCCACTGGGGAGAGATGGGCACTCGCTGGGGCGTCAATCGAACCGTGGCTCAAGTGCACGCATTGCTCTATGTCTCCCCCAAGCCTTTGGATGCCGAAGAAATCGCCAAGACCCTCTCCATCGCACGATCTAATGTCAGCTACAGCCTGCGAGAGCTCCAGAATTGGGGCATCATCAAACCAGTCCATTTGCTGGGGGACCGCCGCGAGCATTACGAGTCGCTGCAAGACGTTTGGTATATGTTCCAGATCGTGCTCGACGAGCGCAAACGCCGGGAAGTCGATCCCACCGTGGCTGTGCTCCGTGAGTGTGTCCAGGAATTGGAGCGGAAAGGGGAGGAGGCGGATGCCCACACCCGTGAGCGGTTGCAGGAGATGCTGGAGTTTTTTGAGGGTGCAACCTCGGTCTATGATGAAGTGCGGCGGCTCTCTCTGGATACCATCCGCCGCCTCGTAAGGTCCAGCAGCCGGCTTCAGAGGATCTTGAGCTCCGTCGCATGAATGCGGAATCTGGGCCTTTTTTCTTTGAATGTTTGTTTCAGTGCGTACAGAAATGATTGACATGAAGCGCGCTTCCCCATCCTCCCGAACACCGGCCTCGATCCGGCATCGGGGAACAAGCGAGGCCTGAAAGGGGATATCCCGCATGCGAAACGCCGCATACGTCATTCTGGCCCTTGGGGGATACGCCTTCCTTGCGTTCGTGGGGATATCGCTTGAGTTGGGCAACGACTATTTGTTTTTCCATTTGTATTTGACGTGGTTGCCATTCGGCGCATTCATCTGGTGGCGACTCTCTCGTTTCGCGACCCGTCGATTGCCACGCTCGCTGTTGTTTGGTGCAATCTTCAGCCCGTCGCTCTTCGGTATCTATGTAACCACACCAGTGATAGTTTCCTTGTTGTTAATCATCTACTACTCAATAGCCGATCCCTGGGTCCTGTCGCTCGGCAGTCTGTCTCTAGGGGATGCCACTTTGTGGCTCGCACTCACCCTGCTGCCCTTTCTCATGATCTGGATTGGCGCGTTCGCGGTCATGTCAATATGGCCGGCTAGACGGAAACCAACCCTGCCTGACCCCATCGATGAAAACATCCGCAGTCCGATGACCGCCGAGAAAAAGAAGGATCAAGCGTTGATCGCTGGGCTTACGGTGCTGGTCGTTGTCTTGATCGGCTTCTCCCTGGCGATGCTGAGCCAGCGTGAGCAAGCCGCTCATGACTTCGAGAGTGCGGAGGTACTGCTCACCGCAATAGCCGCCCAGGAGGCAAGGACCCGCGGCCATTATGCGTTGTCCTTTTCCTCGGCAGGAACGGGCCCGGTCACGATCCCGGCCGGGGGCCTGCAACTATTCCTCTTTCAACCGAGCGAGCTTGCGCAGCCGATCGATTTCGTGAAGTCGCTCACCTTACATCTCACCTCCGCCGAGACAACCCGAACCGGTCCAACCACGCTCGATCTCACGCTCTGGGACTTTGAGAGTGATTTTGGATTCAAACTGATGGACACCCAACTAACCTGGGGCGAGAATTCCATTGAAATCCGCAGGCCCGATGCCTATGTCAGCCGAGCAGGCTGGATCTATCTGGAAGTCCGAAACTTCGGCGAAGGTGAGGACGTTGGGCTGGCAGACCTGAACTTCACGCTCATCGTTCTGAACGACGATGGGACCGAAACCATTTATGCGCCCACTCAATAGTCAGCTGGCCCGGGCTCACCTCGGACACCTCCCGTTGATATCTGGGAACTGAAAGGAGGCCAATATGGACATCGTCTGGACCTATCTCATCTACCTGGCTCTGAGTATGGGGGTCACGGTGGGGGTGGCCCGCACCCTGCACAAGAACGGGCGCGTCTTCTTGGTAGAGGCGTTCCACGGCAACGAGCTCCTGGCGGATTCTGTGAACCATCTGCTCGTGGTGGGCTTCTACCTAATCAACGTTGGCTACTTGACCCTACGTCTCAAGTATGGAGTCAAGCCCACCGACCTGGCGGAGTCGATCGAGTTTCTCAGCTCAAAAGTCGGGCTCGTCCTCCTGGTGCTGGGGATCATGCACTTCCTCAACCTATATATCTTCTCGAGGATGCGCAGGCGCGCCAAGCGCGAGCTTGAGCTGGTCCAAGGCGGCCGGTCCACGACCCGGCGCACGGCAAGACCGAAGAAGCTTGGCCACGCCTGAATGAAGGGTGACCCGGATCGACCAAGCGCTCTGCCAGGGCGCTGCCCGCTGATGTAGGCCCCAGTTCAGGCCGGGAGACGCTCCGGCCTGAATTGGGTTTCGTACAATGTACGGTAGAGCCCGCTGCCGGCAAGCAAGGCCTGGTGGTTCCCTTGTTCGACCAGCCGCCCCTCATCGAGTACCAGGATCAGATCGGCACCGATGATTGTGCTCAGCCGATGGGCGATGACCAGGGACGTTCGTCCCTTCATGACCTGTTCCATGGCCTCCTGGATCAAGGCCTCGGACTGGGAATCGAGGTGGCTGGTGGCCTCGTCCAGGATCAACACCCGGGGATCTTTGAGCACAACCCGGGCGATCGCCACTCGCTGTTTTTCGCCTCCGGAGAGCCGGTAGCCGCGCTCGCCGACAAGCGTGTCATAACCATCGGGGAGCCCGGCAATGAAGTCATGGATATTGGCGGCCTGGCAGGCCCGTTCGACCGCCTCCTGGCTGGCGTCCGGCTTTGCATAGAGCAGGTTGTTGCGGACCGTGTCGTGGAACAAGAAGGTCTCCTGAGTCACCATTCCGACTTGTTCTGAGAGCGACTCAAGCGCAATGTCCCGCAGGTCATCCCCATCCAGCAGGATCCGCCCTTCGGTCGGGTCATACAACCGGGGAAGCAAGTAGGTGACCGTCGATTTGCCGGCCCCACTCGGGCCGACCAGTGCAGCGACTTGACCCGGCGCAATCTCAAAGCTCACGTCCCGGAGCGCCCAGCGCCGCTCATCCGGCCCGGGCGGCCTGCCATCCCCGCTCGGGGTTGCCGGCTGCTCGTCGCGGCGCAGCATCTGCTTGCCCGCCGGCATGACCGTTCCACCGCCACCCCACCCGAAGCGGCGAACCTCCTCCAGCCTGACCGGACTGGCACCCTCGGATAGGTAGCTTAGCGAGACGTGTTCAAACCGGATCCCCCCCTGTACGGCCTGTATGGAACGCGCCTCCGGCTTGTCCTGGATCTCTACCGGAAGATCGAGAACTTCGAATACCCGTTCAAAGCTCACCATCGAGGTGGCAAAGTCCACCCGAGCGTTGGTGAGGGCCATCAGCGGTCCGTACAGGTTGGCCAGGTAGCCGGTGAAGGCGACCAGGGTCCCGATCGTGAACGACCCACCCAGCACCAGATGGCCTCCCAACCAGAAGACCAGCGCGCTGCCGATGGCGCTAACCAGGCCGAGCGCCAGGAAGAACCAGCGGCCAATGATCGCCTGCCGGACCCCGACATCTCTTACCTGCGAAGCCCGCTCCCGGAATCGCTGCACCTCCAAGCCATAGCGACCAAAGATCTTCACCAATAACGCACCACTGATGTTCAGTGTCTCGTTCATCAAGGCGTTCATGCGGGCGTTGAGATCCATTTGCTCACGGGCGATCCGGCGCAGGGTCCCCCCGATCCGGCGGGC
>CAYHSI010000115.1:0-6698 GCA_964359225.1 uncultured Anaerolineaceae bacterium | reverse complement strand
CCCGTGCGCGGGGGGCTGGTGTTGCAGCTGCTACCGCCTGGGTCCTGGCGGTCGGCCCCGGTCGCCTGAGCCAGGACCGCGCCCACCTCGTCCACGGTCTCCCCCCCGGCCACGATCCCCGCCACTGCTCGTGCGCCTCGGCGGCCGGTCGTGCTCCATGGCTTCTTCCACGGTCCAGCCTTCCAGCACGGCAGTGCGGGAAAGCCGGACCTTCCCAGCGGGATCGATGGCGGTCACCATCACAGTGAGCTCATCCCCAACTCGCGCCACGTCTTCCACCTTTTCAATGTGCTCGGTGGCAAGCTGAGAGATATGGACCAATCCATCCGTGTTCGGCAGGATCTCGACAAACGCACCGAACTCGGTCGTGCGCACTACTTTCCCGGTGTAGATGCGGCCGACCACTGCTTCTTCGACGAGCGCTTCGATCCGCCTTCGAGCCTCTTCGGCCCCCGGGCCCTCCGTGGAAGCAATGTAGATCGTGCCATCGTCCTCAATGTCAATTCGAGCACCGGTCATCTCTTGAATTCCGCGGATCATCTTGCCACCCGGCCCGATGACCGCCCCGATCTTCTGCGGGTCGATATGCAGCACCGTCATGCGCGGCGCGTGCGGCTTGAGCTCCGCTCGCGGCTGAGGCATCAGCTCCTCGATCTTCTCCAGAATGGCCAACCGCGCTTGACGGGCTCGCTCCAGTGCCTCCGAGAGAAGCTCCGGCGTGAGACCCTTGGTCTTGATGTCCATTTGCAAGGCCGTTACGCCTTCCCGAGTTCCAGCGACCTTGAAGTCCATGTCGCCGAGCTGGTCCTCGAGACCTTGAATATCGGTCAGTATGCGGTAGCGATCCCCATCTTTGACCAGACCCATCGCGATCCCGGCCACCGGCGCCTTGATTGGCACGCCGGTATCGAGCAGGGCCAGGGTCGAACCACACACGGAGGCCATTGAGGTCGATCCGTTGGAAGACAGCACCTCCGAAACCAGCCGCATGGTGTACGGAAACTCGTCCTTCGATGGGAGGACCGGCAGCAGCGCTCGTTCCGCAAGGGCCCCATGGCCAATGTCCCGGCGAGAGGCGCCCCGCAGAAACTTGGTCTCCCCGGTCGAGAACGGCGGAAAGTTGTAGTGGTGCATGTATCGCTTTAGCTCTACCGGCGCCAAGATGTCCAGCTCCTGGCTCTCGCGGGGAGTCCCCAACGTGGCAAGGGTGAGCACCTGGGTCTCTCCCCGGTTAAACAGTCCTGACCCATGGGCGCGGGGGCTGAGGTCCACCTGTACCTCAATCTTGCGAAGGTCATCCGGTCCCCGGCCGTCGACCCTGACCCCCTCCTTCAGTACCCGCTCTCTAACCCCGGCCTTCACCTCGCTCCACAGCACTTCGCGCAGGTCGGCCGGGCTGAGCTCTGGCAAGGCCGCGGCCGCTTCCTCTTCCAGGCCGCGCATCGCATCGTAGAACTCCGATTTGCCATAGGTGGCGGCCGTGAGCCCGGCTAGCCGCTCAGCCCCCCAGGTCAGGACGGCTTTCTCGACCTCCGCGCCGGGTGCGATCGTAATGTACTCGCGCTTCGGTTTGCCCAGATCGGCCCGCATCTGCGCCTGGACCTCGACCAGCGGCAGCATGGCCTTATGGCCGGCCTCTAGGGCAGCAATGATTCGCCGTTCTTCAAGCTGGTCGGAGTTGCACTCGACCATCATGATCGCCTCGCGAGTCCCGGCCATGCGCAGGTCCAGACCATTGGCCTCGGCATCCTGGTAAGTCGGGTTGAAGGCGAACTCGCCATGCTCGTCGAACCCAACCCGCAGTGCGCCCACGGGCCCCTCAAACGGAATATCCGAGATGGTCAGCGCGGCGGAAGCGCCAAGAATCGCCAACACATCGATCGGGGTTTGGCCGTCGGAGGAAAGCGAGTAGATAATCAGCTGGACGTCGTTCCGCATGTATTTGGGGAACAAGGGTCGCAGCGGTCGGTCGGTCAGTCGGTCGATGAGGATGGCCGACTCGGGCGGGCGACCTTCCCGGCGGAAGAAGGAACCGGGAATCTTGCCTCCGGCGTACATCCGTTCCTCGTAGTCGACTGTGAGAGGAAAGAAGTCGATGCCTTCGCGGGGAGTGCGGCTCATCGTGGCCGTTGCGAGCAGGAGGGTATCCCCCTGCCGCACGGTCACTGCACCGCCGGCTTGCTCAGCGAAGCCGCCGGTGGCGATCGTGATGGTTTGGCCACCCACGACCGCTTCGTACTGTCGTTGACCTAACATTCAGAACCCTCCAGGCCCGGGGCCAGCGAGGGTCAGGTACTGGAGCGTGTCCTTCAAGTCACCTGCCTGAAGGCCAGGCTCCAATTCCCGACCCTGCTTCCGGGCGATTTCTCTATTCAGTCCTCTTGTTGTTTGGGAGGTCACTCCGACCTCCGGCAAAAAAACGAGCAGATGGATTGTGTAGTCCATCCGCCCGACGATTGGCCCTCTTCACTTCCGACGGATACCCAATCGATCGGTGAGAGTTAGGTATGCGTCCGAATTCTTGCCTTTCAAGTAAGCCAAGTGACGGCGCCGTTGCCCGACCAGCTTCAGTAAGCCACGGCGGGATGAGGCATCCATCGAATGCGCCTTCAGATGCTCGGTGAGATACGCGATTCTGCGGGTCAGGATGGCGACTTGCACCTCCGGCGATCCCGTATCGTTCGGGTGCCGATGGTACTCGCCGATCACCAGGTCCTTCTCAGCCTTGGTCAGGGTCATGTGGGTGCGGTAATCTGCCTAACGGTCGTGTCGCAGAGGACGGGGCATTATACCATCCCGAACCTAGCGAGGCGAAGGGAAGGCCCGGTCGGAGAGCAGGGCCCTCATCCAGGCCGTGCCCGGAACTCCCGCCTCTACTTGTTCAACCAGGAACTGGGCCGTCTCATACGCCGAACGACTTGCCAGGGCCTTGATCAACAGGCCAAAGGCCCGCTTCGACTCCCCGCGCACCTGTCCTCCGATGCCATCCAAGAGTTGAAAGACAGCCGGAAGGTCCTCGAACTCCGCATCCTGAACCGCGGCCCTCAGTCCATACAATGCCAAGAGCCGACGGCGGTCGGCGAGCCAGCCTTCGGCCCGCTGCAGGAACTCGCCGGGGTGCATTCGCCGCCAGGTCGTTAGCCCGACTTCGCCAAGCAGTTGGATTACACGCGGCGGGACAGCCTCGATCGCCCAGGTCTCGGCCAAGTCCGCCGCCAAACTGCCCGGGCATGAACCGATCAGACCTGCTGCCAGCGACTTTGCCGCGAGGGGGGCCGCCTGCCACAGGGCCGCCGCTGCCCGCGCCACAGCGTCGGGGTCATTCTCCAGTGCGCCCTGCAGGGTGTGCAGAATGGCCCGATGGACCGGGGCCGGAACTGCGGAGTCCTCCAGCGGCAGGCGGCGAGTCCGATCGATGTACTCATCCAGCAGCTTGGTTACAGCTAGAGTCAATTCGGCCGGATCGGCTGTAACCGCCTGCAGTTTTGCGACCTGCTGCGCGAGTCGGCTGGGATCAATTGCTGGCATTAGGGATCGCCGGGGGCTGCGGCTGAGTCAGTAGGCCCGGGCGAAGATGGCCCGCTCCCGGGCAACCTTGCCGCAGACGATGCAGCGGCCTTCCCCGGCTTTCTGATCCAGCAGGATGACCCGATTGGTGGCTTTGGTGTCCTGCTGGATCCGGATTTCGTCCGCCGGATCGCCGCACCACCACACCTCGGCCCAACCGGACTGAACCACCGCTTTGAAGCCATCGTAGTCTTCCGGCTGGTACGTGTTTTGCCGCTGAAACTCGCGGGCCCGCTCGAGCATTGAACGCTGGATATCGGCCAGCAGTCCGTCCATGGCCTCCGCCACGCTCCCCTGGCTCACGGACTGCCGGCTGCGTTGGTCGCGTCGGGCGAGGGTGACCGTCCCCCGGCTTACGTCTTTCGGACCAATCTCGACTCGAACCGGGACGCCGCGCATCTCCCAGTCATTGAACTTGAAGCCGGGTGTCACTTCCTGCCGGTCGTCGATGCGCAGCCGGATCCGATTGCCTTCCAGCGCCTGACGGGTCGTTTCCACCTGTTCCATGACCACGCTGCGCTCTTGATCGTTCTTGTAGATCGGCACCAGCACCGCCTGATAAGGCGCCAAACGGGGCGGCATCACCAGTCCCTGGTCGTCTCCGTGGACCATAATGATCGCACCCACAAACCGGGTTGAAAGCCCCCAGGAAGTGGTCTGGCAGAACTGCTGGATGTTCTCTCGATCGAGATACTGAATGGAGAAGGCCCTGGCGAATTTGTCGCCAAGATAATGGGAGGTCCCAGACTGCAGGGCCCGGGTGTCTCCCATCATTGCCTCGATGCTGTACGAGGTCACCGCCCCCGCAAATTTCTCACTCTCGCTCTTGCGCCCCTTGATCACCGGCACCGCGGCCTCGTTCTCAGCAAAATCGGCGTACACGTTCAACATCTGCTCGGTCTCGGCCTGGGCCTCCTCGGCGGTGGCGTGCGCCGTGTGTCCCTCCTGCCAGTAGAACTCGGTGGTGCGCAGAAACAGCTTGGTGCGCAGCTCCCAGCGCACGACACTGTTCCAGACGTTGATCAACACCGGAAGATCCCGGTACGACTGGATCCACTTGGCATACATGTGCCCGATGATCGTCTCAGAAGTGGGACGGACGACCAGCGGTTCTTCCAGCTGCTCTCCCCCGCCGATAGTGACGACTGCCAACTGGGGAGAAAAACCCTCCACATGGTCCTTCTCTTTCTGCAGAAAGCTCATTGGGATCAACAGTGGGAAGGCTGCGTTGACATGACCGGTCGCCTTGAATCGGCTATCGAGCGCGGCGGTAATGTTTTCCCAGAGCGTCCATCCGTAGGGTCGCACGACCATGCAGCCCCGCACCGGTGCATAGTCCGCCAGCTCGGCCTTCAGAACCAGCTGGTTGTACCACTCTGAGAAGTCCTCTGCCCGGGAGGGCAAACGCGATTCAGCCATCGATCAGCCTCTTCCTGTCTATCGCCTGGGGAGGCGTGGGCGGACCTGGGTCACAACAGCCGGCGGGCCACAGCCTTCGCCAACGGTTCGAACCACAATTCTTCCAGCTGCTCCGACCTGGCCTCTAACAAGGTGCTGGGTGAGATTGCCAGCAGGTCCAGCCACTCCTGAAGAAAGCGCCACATCAGGGCGTGATCCCACAACTCGTCCCACCGCTCATCGGTCCAGCGCTGCCCTGAAATCTTGGCGAGCAATTGTCGGTACTCCTGGGCAATGAGGCCGCGCCCGAGCGGCAGCCCGCCGAACCACCACTCACTCTTGAGCACGAAGGCTACGACATCCAGCATCGGCGGTCCAACCCCCGCCATCTGCCAGTCGTAGACGACCTGAGTGTTCTCGTCAATCACGGCGATATTGCCTGGCCAGTAGTCACCATGCAGCAGAGTGGCCGGCTCCTGCCTGAGCGGAGCGACCACCTGGTCCGCATGCAGGATCAGGTGAGCCATAGTGTGCACTCGCTCCGGCCAGCTGGCCAACCGTCCGTGATCGGCAATCCGCTCCAGCGAGTTAGCAGCGGCTGCGACGTGGATTTCGAAATCCGCATCGAGCGGCCGGCTGAGCCAGGGGAAGTTTGCCAGGTCTTCCGACAGTCCCCAGAAGCGGTCGTGCAGCTCGGTCAAGGAGTGGACCGCCCTCCGGTAGTCGGCTCGGGTCCATTTCGAGGCCCCCCGCTCCGGTCTCAGCTCCTCGAGCACAATCCAATTACCGGCCTCAGAGGCTGCCACCAGTTTCGGAGAGCGAACCGGGATCTCGGAGGCCAGATAGCGATAGACCCCGACCTCTCGCCGTCCGGCTCCGGCCAGTCCGGTGCGGGTCGTCCCGCGGGGTTCCTTGACGACCAGGCGGCAAGTTCCCTCGCCGCCTGTGTGGGTGTAGCTGACCAAGGCACCCCGCACGCGGCCAATCGAAGGGCGCATGTGGCTCAAGGTAACCGGCTCGACTTGCTCCACCCACACGGTCGGATCCCCCAGGTAACGCCGAAGACCGGCCGCCAGGTCGGCCCGGCTGAATGGCCAGGGCCACTGCTCAGTCGCTTCCATTTCCGATCGAGCTCCGCCCGATGACTCGACTTGTGACACCTTTAGTCCTGCTCCGAGAAAGAAAACGGCTTCCCTGCAATCTGGGAAGCCGTAGGGAATCCCCTCGGGCCTCCGGCTACGCTTGCTCTACCAGCACCCCTGAGGCGGCCTGAATGCTTTCCAACCGATCCAGCCGCTCCCAGGGCAGATCCAGATCGTCTCGTCCGAAGTGTCCATAGGAGGCGGTTGGCTGGAAGATTGGGCGGCGCAATCCCAGGTCGCGGATGATGGCGCCAGGTCTCAGGTCGAAATACTCCTGGATGATCTCGACGATCTTCGCGTCGTCCACCTGCCCGGTTCCGAACGTCTCGACATTGATCGAGAGCGGATGAGCAATTCCGATCGCGTAGGCGATTTGGATCTCGCACCGGTCCGCCAGCCCGGCGGCGACGATGTGTTTGGCCACCCAGCGGGCGGCGTAGGCCCCCGATCGATCCACCTTGGTGGCGTCCTTTCCGCTGAAGCAGCCCCCGCCGTGTCGCCCCATCCCGCCGTAGGTGTCCACGATAATCTTGCGGCCGGTGAGCCCAGAATCGCCTTGCGGGCCGCCAATTACGAAGCGTCCGGTCGGAT
>CAYHSI010000114.1:0-6711 GCA_964359225.1 uncultured Anaerolineaceae bacterium | reverse complement strand
GCAGTCCCCCATCGCGATCACCCATTTGGGCTCAGGCATCTGGTCATACAAGCGCCGCAGCACTGGCGCCATCTTGCGACTCACCCGCCCGGCCACGATCAGCAGGTCGCTCTGGCGGGGGCTGGCCCGCATCAGCTCCATCCCGAAGCGACTGAGGTCATAGTCCGCAGCCTGGGTCGCCATCATCTCGATGGCGCAGCACGCCAATCCGGAGAGCAGCGGCCACATGGCCCGGGTGCGGCTCCAGTTGACGGCTTTCTCGAGGGTGGTCGTGACCGCCCCAAGATTGCCGAGCTTCTGCTCTATTCCCACTCCAGCGCCCCCTTCTTCCAGGCGTACACAAAACCGGCCAGCAGGATCAGGATGAATACCAGCATCTCGATCAGCCCGGCCAGCTTGAGTTCACGCAGCACGACCGCCCAGGGGAGCAGGAACACCACTTCAATGTCGAAGAGGATGAAGAGAACGGCGATCAGGTAGAAGTGGACCGGCATCCGCCGCTGCCCGGAGCCGTACGGAAGCATTCCGGACTCGTACGGTTGCCCTTTGCGGAGGTTCTTGCGTCGCGGCCCACACAGATGCCCCACTCCGACGATCAGGAGCGCCAGTCCGGTGGACAAGGCAAGCAAGACAGCGATCGGAAGGTATTCAGCAGGCATCGGTCGCACGCCAATGGGAGATGAGATTTATTGAAAGCCTGCCTTAAGAAACTATGTACATTCTATCACAATGAAGTTCTTTGCCCGTTTGGGCCGGGATACAATACGTCGGCGCTCTGCGGCAAAGGGGACTGACGGTGCTGCGGACCGAAGGGCCCGCTTGACCAATGAATTCGAAACTCGGTCTGGCGCTCGGCGGAGGTGCTGGGCGGGGCCTGGCTCACATCGGTGTGTTGCGGGTGCTGGATCGGGAGGGTATTCGGCCCGGATACCTGGCCGGCACCAGCATGGGTGGCCTGGTTGCGGCCGGCTACGCGGCTGGCCGGTCCCCGGACGAAATGGAAGCGTACGCATCCAAGCTAAGCAGCCTGGGCCAGCTGCTGCGGCTCGCGGGAATTGGCCTCCCGCGGCAGGGCCTGCTCAAACTTGAGGGACTGTCCAAGCTGCTGCGGGAGTTCCTGACCCCTCACGAGAGTTTCGAGACCCTCTCAATTCCGCTCTCGCTCGCAGCCGTAGACTTGCGATCGGGGCAACGGGTGGCCCTCGCCTCGGGCAGCTTGTTCCCAGCAGTGCGGGCCACTATAGCCATGCCGGGAGTGTTCGCACCGGTCCGAATCGGGGAGCAGCTGCTGGTGGACGGGGGCGTACTGGAGAATTTGCCGGTTGGCCTGGCCCGCCGCATGGGCGCTCCGCTCGTCCTGGCCGTGGATGTCACCCTCGACCCGCGAGATGAAGCCTCCTGGCAGAAGACCCGCATGCCGACGATCAGCAAACACTTATGGCGCTCGTTTGCCATCATGATCACCCAGCAGACCGAGGCAGGGCTGCGCGAGAGTGGACCAGAACTGGTCCTCCGACCCCCAATCCCGGCCGGGATCACCACGATTTCGGGCTTCCGGCATGTGTCACAAGTCATCCAAGCCGGCGAGCGGGCCATGCTCGAAGCCATGCCCAGGCTGCGCGAATTGCTTGACGGCTCGGCCTCCAACTAGTTGCATTCTAATGAGGGGAGCACACCTTGAAAGTCAGCACCAAGGGTAACCAGCAGCTCAGAACCTTGCTGGAAGCCATCAACCAAGATCAAGAACTCGCCCAGCTTTGGGAGGCGGCGAACAACAACGCGGTCCGCCGGCTGGGGATGAGCGATCATGGGCCGGTCCATATCCAGATCGTTGCGAATGCCTGCGTCAAGATCCTGCGGCTGTTGATCGAGGCCGGAGTGCAGCCCGGGGTGGTCCGCGACCATGGCTTGACTGCTCAGGATGCGGAGGTGGTGGTGGTCACCGCCGCCTGCCTGCACGACATCGGAATGGCGGTCCACCGGGACAACCACGAGAGCTACAGCCTGATCCTCGGCTACCCCAAGGCTCGCCAACTGCTCGGGCATCTGTACCAGGATCCAATCTTGACTACGGTGGTATGCGAGGTGCTGCACGCAGTCATTGCGCATCGCTGGGACGTCAAGCCGCTGACGATTGAGGCCGGAGTGCTCAAGGTTGCCGACGCGCTGGACATGACCCAAGGTCGCACCCGAATCCCGTTCGAGGCCGGCGAGGTGAATATCCACTCGGTCTCCGCCCAAGCCGTGGAATCGGTGAAGATCGAGAAGGGCACCGAACACCCGGTCCGGATCGACATCACGCTTAACAACTCGGCCGGCATCTTTCAAGTGGACGAATTGCTCAAACGCAAGCTGGCCAACTCGACCCTGGCCCCTTATGTCGAGGTCGTTGCCCAACTGGAAACCGAGCACGAACGGCGAATCCTGCAGCTCTATAAGTTTTAGTCCGGGAGGAAGGCCGGGTGATCGAAGTCGCGATCTTTGTTGAAGGCCAGAACGGCCTGAATTGGGAGAATTGGAGACGGATTGCCCGGGCCACCGAAGACCTCGGGTTCGTCGGGCTGTACCGATCTGACCACTTCACCAACATGCAGCCGCCAGACATCGACTCGCTGGAGCTGTGGGTGTCGCTGGCCTGGCTGGCCGACCACACTTCCAGGATTGAATTCGGTCCGCTGGTCACACCACTCTCCTTCCGCAATCCGGTGTTCACGGCTCGAACCGCGAAAGACGTGGACGAACTCTCTAACGGGCGCCTCACGTTGGGGCTTGGCGCCGGGTGGCAGGAGCGCGAACACGAGATGTTCGGATTCGAGCTCCTGGAGCCTGAGCCGCGTTTCGATCGATTCGAGGAAGGGGTGGAGGTGGTCTACCGGCTGTTGCGCGAGCCGCAGCCGGTCAGCTTCACTGGGCAATACAGTCGGCTGCAGGAGGCGAGCTTGCTTCCCCGACCGGCCGACGCGGGGCGCCCGCCGATCATGATCGGTGGTCGAGGCTGGAACCGCACCCTGCCATTGACCGCCCAATTTGCAGACGAGTGGAACTGTGGCTTCCGCTCCGCGGAGGTCTTTGCCAGGTTGAACGCGCGTTTGAACACCCTGTTGGAGCAGGCCGGCCGACAGCCGACCGAAGTTCGCCGGTCACTCGCCAACACCACGATCTTCGGCCGAGACGACCGGGAGCTTCGGCGCAAAATCGAAGCCCGGGGTTTGACCCCGGACCGGCTCGCCCAGTTGGGGGTAATCCACGGGACCGGACCTCAGATCGTGGACCAGTTAGGGCATTACCAGGCGGCCGGTGTGCAACGAGTGATGCTGCAGTGGCTGGAACTGGATGACCTGGACGGTCTGGCCGCGCTGGCGGAGGCGGTCCTGGCCTGACCAATCGGGCTTCGATGGCTCAACCCACGATCAGCACCGGGCAGTTGAATGTCTCCAAGACTTCCGGCAGTGGGCGGTCTTGCAACTGAGGGGCGTCCGCCGACAACACCAAGACGCAGCGCTGCTCGGTTGCCACCAGCTCCGCCAAAGCCCGGCTATCAGAACGGTGGAGCCACCGATAGCGAACTTCCAGCCGATACGGCCGAAGCTGCTCTGCAACCTTCCGCTGCAGCCGCTGAGCCTGTTTGGGATTAGGCCGGACAATCGCCACCGTCAGATAACCCCCCTTGCTCCTAGCCAGCAACCGGGCACTCTGCAGCCCCCGATCGGCCATCTCGGAGCCGTCGTAGACCACTAGCCAGGTCGGCTGCAGCCTAGCCCCGGCTCCGATCACCAGTGTGCGGCGCATCCCGGAGGTCAACACGGCTTGGACACTTGAGCCCGCCGTTCGTCGGGAAGACCAGCCGGCCCGCCCCATCACCACCAGATCGGCTTCGGAGGCCGCGCCCCACAATTCCGCCCCGATCGTGCCCCGCGAAACCGAGAACGACCAGCGCACCTGCCTCCGCCCCGCCTCTTGGGCCAGCGCCCGCTCGGCTCGCAGCGCCAGGCCCCGCAGTTGGCGGGCCATGGTCCGCTCATCGAGCTCTCGGATCCGGCCACTCGTTTGACCGATCTCACGGGTGACCGGCAGGGCTGCCAACCGAACCAGGTTCACATCTTCGACGAAGACCCCGACCAGCTCCGCGCGGTGGGCCGCCGCGATTTCCCCGGCAGCCCGGAGGGCCGAGAGGCTGTGTGGCGAAGCATCCAGGGGGACCAGGATGCGCCGAATCTGGTCAGCAATGCTCATCGGGTCGGAAATTGCCCGGCGATGAGATCCGGGAGCTCACTCTCGTCCTGATCGCTGGCGCCGGAGGGGTTCCCGTCTTCACGCTCGCCGGCTGCCTCGGTGGCCGCCCGTTCCTCGGCCCAGTGGGTCAAACGGGCCTGAACCAGGCCGTTGATTGTCTGCTCCGGGTAGTTCCCTTGCTCATCCTGCTCACCCGCCGGCATGCCGGTCAGCATCTCGATTCCCTGA
This sequence comes from uncultured Anaerolineaceae bacterium, assembly GCA_964359225.1. Classification (GTDB taxonomy): domain Bacteria; phylum Chloroflexota; class Anaerolineae; order Anaerolineales; family E44-bin32; genus JADFRG01. The sequence goes on along the minus strand of CAYHSI010000114.1, from coordinate 2,250 downwards.
TCGATGGTCTCGACCGGGTAGACATGGAATTTCCCGTCGGCCACAGCCTGCACCACTTCGTCTTTGAGCATCAGGTGCTCGACGTTGGAGCTTGGGATCAATACCGCCTGGTCTCCGGTGAGGCCACGGAACTTGCAGATGTCGAAGAATCCCTCAATCTTTTCGTTTACCGCGCCGATGGATTGGACCTGGCCGTGCTGATTGATCGATCCGGTGACCGCGAAGGTCTGCTTGAGCGGAACCTCGGCGATCGCCGAGAGCAATGCATAAAGCTCGGCCGAAGAGGCGCTGTCACCCTCCACCCCGCCATAGGTTTGTTCAAACACGAGACTGGCAGCTAACGAGAGCGGGCGGCCGGTAGCATAGCGGGAACCCAGGAGAGAATTCAGGATCAACACCCCTTTGGAGTGGATGGGCCCACCCAGCTCAACCTCCCGCTCGATGTCGATCACTTCCCCCTTACCCATCCAGACTTGGGCGGAGATGCGGCTGGGGTGGCCGAAAGTGAAGTCTCCGAATTGGGTAACCGATAACCCATTGACCTGGCCGATCTGTCCACCTTCGGTATCGATCAGGATCATCCGGCGCTGAATCAGCTCCTGAATCCGTTCGCGCAAGCGATCGGATCGGTAGATTTGTGCATCGGCAGCCGCGAGAATGTCTTCCCCGGTCACGACCTGGCGCCCGGCGGCTCCGGCCCAGTAGTCCGCCTCCCGCATGAGGTCGGTGATCAAGTTCATCTGAATCGACAGTTTCCGACCATCTCCGACGATCCGCGAACTGCGCTCAATCACCCGCCCCACCGCCTGACGATCGAGCGGCTTGAGCCCGTTGACTTTCGCCAGGCTCCCAATCAAGCGGGCGTAGAGCAGCTGATTCGGCTCATCCCGGTCCATCTGATCGTCGAAATCAGAGGCGACTCGAAACAGTTCTCGGCTCTCGGGATCATATTCCCCCAACAGGTAGTACAGCATCGGCTCTCCCAGCAGCCCCACTTTCACCTGCAGCGGAATCGGTTGGGGGTCGAGCGAGACAGTGCTTATGAAGGTCTGGACCTGGCCGGGAGTCTCGATTTTGATTTGCTCCGAACGCAGGGCCCGCTTGAGACCTTCCCAGGCGAACGGCTCCGCAAGCAGCTTGCGGGCCTCCAGGATCAGGTACCCGCCGTTAGCCCGATGCAGCGCGCCCGGCTTGATTAGATTGAAATCGGTAATCCAGGCCCCCATCTGAGCCGTGTATTCCACCCGGCCCAGCAGGTTTTGATAGGTTGGGTTGTCTTCCTGAATCACCGGCGCCCCGCTGGCGCGGCCGTGATCAACAAGCAGGTTTACCCGATAGCGGCGGAGGGCAGGTCGGGCCTGGCCAGTCGGCATCAGCCCTCTGGCGCCAAGCATCTCCCCGAGCTGGGACGGATCGCCCTCTTCGATGATCTCCCGCACGTTCTTAACGACATCCTGTTGGACCGCCGCCAGATGCGCCTGGACCTCCGGCAGACCCTCATAGCTTGCCGTGAGATCGCGGATCAGCGCGCCAACCGCCAGATCGGCCATCTCGCGGTAAAGCCCGTCGATCTGGGCGCGCAGTTCCCGCTGCCAGCGGGGGACATTGAGCAGGAGCTTCTGAAGCTCTTGCTGCAGCTCTGCGATATCCTTTTCAAGCTGCCCCCGGCGTTCCTCAGGCAACCCCTGGAATTCTTCGGGGGAGATCACTTCTCCATTGCGCACCGGCGCGACGGCCAATCCCGCCGGAGTTTGCAGCACGGTCAGCTCTCGGGCTTGAGCTTCCTTGCGTAGCTCCGAAAGCGCTCCCTGCTGCCGCTCGTTTAGCGATTCCTGCACTTCATGCATCCGGGTCCGATATTCCTCGCTCTCGAATGTCACGGGCAGGACATTCTTCAAGTCTTCTGTAAAACGTTCCATGTCCTTGCGGAATTGGGCCCCCCTCCCGGAGGGGAGTTGCAGGGCTCGGGGCGTGCCTGGTTGTTCAAAGTTGTATACGTAGCACCATTCGAAGGGGACCGGCCCATTGGCCGCCGCGGCCTCGAAAGTCTTCAGGACCAAGTTACCCTTCCCGATCCCTTCCGGACCCAGCGCAAAAATATTGTAGCCTTTCTGCCGGATCCCCACACCGAATTTCATCGCCTCGACCGCTCTGGGCTGCCCGATGAATTCGCCCAGATGCTCAAGCTCTTCGGTGGTCTCGAACCTGAACTGATTCGGATCGCAGCGCTGGCACAATGCAGATGGCTCC
>CAYHSI010000113.1:0-6751 GCA_964359225.1 uncultured Anaerolineaceae bacterium | reverse complement strand
GTTCAAGCCGGCCTATCCGCCGGCAATGGCGCCTATGATGAGAAAGGGTTCCGCCCCCGATGCGACCGCCTCGGGAAGCGGAACGTCCGTGGGCTCGAACGACAGGTCCTCCTTGCAGGCGAAGAAGCGCAACAACGGCCGGCGCTCGCGAGTGGTGTGGTCGCGGATGGTCCCGCGCAGCATCGGATAGGCGAGCTCGAGCGCGTCGAGCACCGAACGCTGCGTGACCTGGCCATCGACTTGTAGACGGATCTCTTTGCCGACCTGCGCCAGGTTCCGCAGGTGGTACGGGAGGACGACCCGAATCATGGCAGGGTCTGGACCTCTACTGACATCACTCGCGGCAGATCACGAACGATCGGCACCCAGCTGTCGCCGGCATCGGCCGATGCGTACACCTGCCCGCCGGTGGTGCCGAAGTACACTCCGCACGGATCGAGCTTGTCAACCGACATGGCGTCACGCAGTACGTTGACGTAGCAGTCGCGCTGCGGGAGGCCGTTGGTGAGCGCTTCCCACTCGTTTCCGCCCGTGCGGCTCCGGTAGACGCGCAGTTTTCCCTCCGGCGGGAAGTGCTGCGAGTCGCTCTTGATCGGAATGACGTAGGTGGTTTCCGGTTCGTGGGCGTGGACGTCGATCACGAACCCAAAGTCGGAAGGCAGGTTTCCGCTGATCTCCTGCCACGACTCGCCGCCGTCGTCGCTGCGCATCACGTCCCAGTGCTTCTGCATGAACAGTACCTCCGGGCGGGAAGGGTGCATCGCAATGTGGTGAACACAGTGGCCGATCTCGGCCTCCGGTTCAGGGATGTATTCGGACTTCAGTCCCCGGTTGATCGGTCGCCAGCTCTGGCCGCCATCGTCGGTTCGGAAGGCGCCCGCAGCCGAGATGGCAATGACCATGCGTCCGGGGTTGCTCGGGTCCACCAGAATCGTGTGCAAGCATAAACCACCCGCGCCCGGGGCCCACTTGGATCCGGTGCTATGGCTGCGCAGCCCTGGGAGCTCCTGCCAAGTCTTGCCTCCGTCGCTCGAGCGAAACATCGCGGCGTCTTCCACACCGGCGAGGACGGTATCCGGATCGGTGAGCGAAGGTTCGAGGTGCCAGACCCGCTTGAACTCCCACGGGTGAGGCGTGCCGTCGTACCACTGGTGCGGTCCCGTTTCGCCGTCGTACTTGAACTCGTTCCCAACCGTCTCCCAGGTCTTGCCGCCGTCGTCGGAACGGTGCATCACCTGCCTGAACCAATCGGTTCCCTGGGAGGCGTAGATCCGATCGGGCTGGACCGGTGAGCCCTTCAGATGGTAGATCTCCTGGCCCCCGAAGTGCGGGCCGCCGATGTCCCATTGCTTGCGCTTGCCGTCCGAGGTCAGCACAAACGCGCCTTTCGCGGTGCCCACCAAAACGCGTACTTGGCTCATCCGATCCTCCTTACTCAGTTTCTCGAGATGCTCGGCGGCGAGCATCTGGCAAAGGTGGCCTAGTATCACACAAGAGACGATGACGCAGCTGGCCCTTCAGTTCATCTCAATTCAGGCCAAGGATGCGGCGCGAGTCGGAGTGGTAAATAGTATCCACCTGCTCGCGCACCTGCTCGGGTGTGGCTTCACTCACCGCTTCGACACTTTTCGACGACCGCTGGAGGGCCCGAGTGCCGTTACAGGTGACTCTTGCCTAATCTCATAGCCCGTGCCGGTTATCTGCTCCCGCTGGACCGTTGCGTATCCCTTAACTCAAGGGTCAAGCCCCAACCTGCCCGGGCGAGAAGATTGTAGGCTACCGCAATGAGCACCGCGCTCAGAGTCGCCAACAACGCACCGGTCAACAGTAGGATCAGGGTGAGTGACCTAAACGTCAGGAATGGACCTTGCGCCAACTCGGCTACCCGGTTAGCCACCGGCTGCAGGCGTAGCGCGTCCAACAGGTCGATCCGCACGAGTTCCTGTCCAAGCAGGGTCAGAGTCAACGGTTCGATTTGTTGGAGCGCCTCATGGATCCGCTGTAGGGCGGCAACCGTTAACCCAGCCACGCATAAGGCAGGTGGAAAGGCCGCCAGCCCGCTCAACAGGCACCCCAGACGCGCCACGCTTGTCAGGCCGATCCGACGAATCGTGTGTCGCACCGATTACTCCATCACTTCTCTCAATCGAGTAGCACCGCGCCGACGAGCCTCAACTGGGTTGACGGCGAGTTCCGACCTCAAAGGGCGAGTCCGTCGAGAAACGTCGAAATAATGCCCTGGAATTGCTTTGGGTGATCCAGATTAGGCAAGTGGGCTGCGTCGTCGATGGTGACCTTCCGGGCAGTGGATATCTTCTCGACCATATAGTCTGCTGTGGCTAGAGTGTAGGGCGTGTCATGAGCACCCACGATGACGAGCACTGGAATGTGCAGCTCGCCCAGACGCTCGACGGCTGGAACTTGGGTATCGGGCAAGCGTTTGCCAAGCAGTTTCGCTTCATGGGAGAGCGCTTTGCGGTTCATCTCGTAGACCAGTTTGCGCATCGCCTGATTCACCTGTGCAGGTGTTCGACCCATGCCATCGAACCAGATTTGGGTCTCGATCTCGGCCACTAGGTCGAAATCGCCGGCATTGTAGGCCTTCTCTGCTTCGGCGAATCCGGCGGGCGTAGGTGTATCCAGTTCGAGGCCGGTCGGACCGGCATCCACCATGATCAATGCCCTTACTTTTGAAGGTCGGGTTAGTGCCAGATTCATTGCCAAACCGCCACCCATCGAGCAGCCCATGGCTATGAGGGGTTGGTCAATTTGCAGGTGGTCAAGGAGTGCCGTCAGGTCCTGGAGATGGCGGTACTCGCCGTCGACCGGTTCGCTCTTTCCATAGCCTCGCATATCGTAGCGGACAACCCGGAAGCGATTCGCGAAGTGGGCGAACTCGTTGTTCCACTGACGGCTGTCGGCTACGCCGGCATGAATCATCACAAGAGGGGCGCCCTCGCCGGCAATCTCGAAGTAAATGAGAGCATTGTTGATGGCCGCAAAACCAGTGTCGCTTGGGTTCTTGCCCATCCCAACCCTACCTGGTGCGCACAATCTTCCCGTGGGCGCCCAACGCCCGCTTGAAATTCCGAGTGCTGCGCAATCCTATGGCCGCCCGACCATGCTCATACCGTGTCCCGTCGCGGCTGCCTTCCCACCACTTTAGCACCCTGAGCGACCGGAGGGTGTTCCAGCGGCTAGGCGCGCCGAGACGTTCCAGTTCGAAGTAGGTCTTGCCCTTGTAGCGGTTTTCCAGCGTCCAGCGGCCGTCTTTGCGCTGCTTATTGCGGAGAATCTCAATCGCCTCGGCGAGGCGCTTGTCCCGTGGGGCATTGACGGCTTGGAAGTAGTCGAGCGCGCGCAAGATGTCAAAGTGCCACCTTGGCGGGAAGGAGAGCCGAAGGAAAATGGGCTTGATGATGTCGCCGGTGTGATGGGAGCGAAAGAGACGGTGCACCAGAAGGAACTCCCGCCCGCGTCGTTGCGCGGCACGCACAGCCCGGACTTTGCGTCTGCGGTGTACCTCGTATAGCCGCAGGCCCTCGAGGACACTGATGGTGGTGTGGAACGAGGAGTGGGTCGCGCCGTGTGGCCGCTCGCAGTTCCATCCACCGTCGGACATCTGCTGCGCTAGCAGGTGGTCGAGAATGGTGTCGAGCCGATCGTCGTCAAACTTGAAGTAGGAGAGGAGGGAGAGCACCATTCCGCTGATGCAGGTCTCGCTTGTTCCCGACCATCTTGCCGAGATGCCGTAGTTGATGCCGCCGTCGGGTTGCAGACCGCCGTCGAGAAGCAGCGCGCAGGCCTTTCGCGCCTGCCGGTGGGTGGCCGGCAGACCGAAGTCACGGAGCAGCAGCATCGTGTAGGTCGTAGAGATCCACTTTGGGGAGTACAACCCGCCTTCCGACGAGAATCCTCCTGCCCAAGTGCCCTTGGGCTCCTGCCTGGCGAGCAGCCGGGCTCCCCAGCCATTGCTCGCTACTCTCCGACGCTCTCGCTCCACGGTGCGTTCCGCAGCCCCGATCACATCGCGCATCACCTGCCACCGGATCGCGGGATCCCCGTTGAGCAGCCATCGGATCACGTTGTTACTGCTTCCGTTCATTAGTGCTTTGGGCTCGGCGAGCCAGCCGGGAGCGCACTTTAGTGCTCGCCAACTCGCGCAGTGCGTCTTTGCCGACCCAGCCGGAGCCTGGTTCTTCCGATTGGGCCAGGCGTTTGGCCACCGCCAGCCCTCCGTTCTTGTCCATAGTTGGATCTCAGCGTCCAGCTTCAAGTTAGTGAAAGGCTGAACGCAGCCGCCCATCCGCCAGTTTGAAGCTCAATCGTATTTCCAGGCCCACCTCCATCAGGTTTTCGGATAGCGTGAAGTCGTCGGCAGGCCAACTACTATGGCTCCAGCGGCGCAACATCTCGGCGCTGGACGTGACGGCGTCATAGTCTAACTCAACGTCAGTCGTTCGAAGCGGGCGCATGAAGAGCCGGCTAGTTCGCTTTTCTGCAGGCACAGGTGCACTGCCAGGATAGAACTCCATGTGTTCTCAACTCCGTTTGGTTGGGCGGCCTTTTAGGAGCGTGGCAAGACTCGCATAGATACGCCGTGCTGAAAACCGAGCGTATTTCCAACTCGCATTTCGACGTTGGAACCTGGATGGAGCTCCAGACGATATCTTTGAGCAATTGTTACGAGCACAAGGCGGGCTTCCATCAACGCGAACATATTTCCGATACAGATGCGCGGGCCTCCACCAAATGGCATATAGGCAAATCTAGGCAGCCGCGACTCAAGATCCTGATCCTGGGTTGCTTCGGGCCCAAAGCGTTCGGGCTGGAACGCTTCAGGCGTGTCGAAATAGTGTGGGTGACGGTGCATCGTATACGGGCTAATCCAAATTTGATGGCCTTTCGGTACGCGATATGGGCCTACCTGCAAGTCAGCGGTGGCTTGGCGCAAAATGAGCCACGAGATTGGATACAGGCGTAAAGTCTCTTTGATGACCATTTCGGCATAAGGCAGATTGGGCAAATCGGTTACGGTCGGCAACCGGCCATTCAGAACGGTGTCGAGTTCCTTGTGCAGCTTTTGCTCCACCACCGGCGATTGAGCCAGCAATGTAAATGCCCAAGTCAAGGTCAAGGCGGTTGTCTCGTGACCAGCAATAAAGATGGTCATGACCTCATCATGTAGTTGTTTGTCATTCATCCGCTGACCGTCTTCATCCTCTGCCAGCATCAGCATTGAAAGCAAATCGCCTGTGTCTGTGTTGGTGACGCGATGTTCTTGGATAAACCGATAAACGACTGCGTCGAGCGCGCCGGCGGCACGCCGCTTTCGGCGCATCAAAGTCAGGGGGGCCCAATCTGGCACGAGTGCAAGCAGTGGGTTAGCGATACCCTGTTGCTCCAAGACGTTACCCAGGTCATGGAGCGCCTGATAGATGCGATCGGTATCGTCATCAACCCTGGTTTGAAAAAGCGCATCAACCACTACTTTTAGGGTTGTTGCGCTCATATCCTTTCGGATATCACGGAGTTGTCCGTCTTTCCAGGTTGCCAGCAATTGATCAGCGCGTCGCGTCATTCCCTCGGCATACGATTGGAGACGCTTGTGGTGGAAAGCGGGTTGCGCCAGTTTGCGCTGCCGTCTCCAAAAATCGCCTTCGCTGAAAAATAGTCCGTTTCCAAAGGACGAGCGAAATATCCGTTTGAGCGGTCCGGGTTTTTCGATCTTGTTAACCTGTGTGACCAGCACCTCATGGATGAGGTCGGGTTGATTGAGCAAATATACATTTCGTCCAATAGGTCCGGGGAGCAAGACACAGTCGCCATAGTCTTGAAAAGCCTGTGTTACGACTCTTAAGGGATTACGCGCAAATTCCGGTACAACACCAAGCAGAGATGAGATACGAGGGCCTGGAGGTAGATTGGTCATTGTTCTAGTGAGTAGCTTCGCATGATCTTGCCTTAGGCCGATCCAAAATCATCGACCGATATCCCGCGCTCCACCAATATGAGCCAGGAACCAGAACCGCTCTCCGGTCTGGACCCTTGCAGGGCCTATTCGAGTTCGATCGCCTGGGAATAGAACCTCGCCCGCTTCAGAAGGCTCCTCCCCTCCGGATAGTGCCCGAGGATGAGATTCACAGTGGTTGCTCCGTAAGCGTGGAGCAGCATGGCTAGATCATTCGCTGGATCGCCCCGGCCTGCCACGCCGTGTAGCTCAAAAAGAAATCGCCCGAGCTGCTCCGCCAAGTGCATCCTCCCCTCGTCACTCGCCTCCTTAAGTGCATCTCGCGTCAGAGCGTCCCCATCGATGAGGGGGTACACGAGTACATCATCACCAACAAGAAAAGGCTGAGGAATCAACAGACTCAACCGCCTATCGAGGAACTGGAGCAGTTTGGCTTCTGATTCCAGTGCAGCCTTTGCGCGATAATCCTTTGCGAATCGGAACACCAGTTCACGGTTGACGATCAACACGTCATTCAGGAGGCCCTCGGTATTGAGCTCTATGGAGCGAATCTGAAGGTCTGGCTTGAGCTGGCGGATTCGTTCGGTACAGGCGGAATCCCGGTCCGACATCTCAAAGGAATCGATAACGCATCGCCCAAACGGCCTCGAGCTGCCTATCCTGGCGTAGCCGCCAGGCTAGGCCAGGGAGCGGCCCGGCAAGCCAAGGCCAATATCGCGCGATCGCAGCCGACCCGGCTGGCCGGGTCGGCTTCATCGAGTCGTTAGGCGGGCTGGATCA
>CAYHSI010000112.1:0-6791 GCA_964359225.1 uncultured Anaerolineaceae bacterium | reverse complement strand
CGCCGCAGAAGAAATCTGCGACCAGGCCGCCAGCCTGGCTCGAAGCCGCGACGATTCGCTCGAGAAGCGCTTCCGGCTTCTGGGTCGGATAGCCGGTCCGCTCGCCGTGCAGCCGGGCGACAACCGGGAAATACCACCAGTCTTCCGGCACCTTCCCGCGGGCCAGATCCGGACGTTTGCCAAATCCGGCCTTCAGCGAGCTCGCGAAGGTCTTGGTGGTCGCCGGGTTGTAGGGCGTGCGCACGGCGTCGGCATTGAAGGTGTACGCCTTCGATTTCGTATAGACATAGATCGTGTCGTGCTTCCGCTTGAACCCGCTGCGAATCGGGGAAGGTCCGTGATACACCCAGATGATCTCATTGAGCAATCGCTCAGGTCCAAAGATCTCATCCAGGAGTACCCGGCCGTAGGCACCCGCGTGCCAATCGAGATGGAGGTAGAGGGTCCCCGTTTCGGCAAGCAACCGGTGCATCAAAACTAAACGGGGATAGAGCATGTTCAGGTACTCAGGCAACCCGGTCCAGGCGTCTTCGAAACCGCTTGTGGTCTGCCAGGCCGAGGGCCGCCGCGAATCTTCTGCCCGGCCCGTGCGGGCGCGGTAGGTTTTCCCAGAGTGGAAGGGAGGATCGGCGTAGATTAAATCGACCTGGCCTTCGAATTTGGGCAACAGGGTTGCCATCACGCCAAGGCTGTCACCCAGGATCAACCGATTGGGGCGAGCGAGCGAACCGCCGCCGGTCGGGAGGACCAGGTCGGTCTGACGTAGACCGATGGGGTCCGCCGGTTCAAGCGATTTTCCCGCCCACTGGAGGGTGGCCGTTTTCAGATTCCGTGTGACAGTCCGAGGCACGGGCAGTCTCAGCCCACGTCAGAATGATTGAGGAGGATTGCCTCAAGCCGGGGGCCGGCGGCCGAACTTCTGCTCCAGGATCCCGGGGAGCTGAGGACTCCCGATCTCTTCGAGTTCATAGCGCACTCGCTGAGCAGGCTTATTCAAAGACATCAGCCGGCTGAGATTGACGGGTGTCCCAATGAGGACCAGATCGGCTTCTGCCGCATTGATGGTCTCTTCCAATTCACGAATCTGAGCCTGGCCATAGCCCATTGCCGGAAGAATATTCCCGGTCGTGGGGTACTGGGCATAGGTCGCTGAGATGCTGCCGCGAGCGTACGGACGGGGATCGACAATTTCCCGGGCCTTGAAGCGCTGGGCCGCAATCCAGCCGGCTCCGTAGGACATGCCGCCATGGGTCACTGTGGGACCGTCCTCCACCACCAGTACTCGCCGATCGCGGATAGCAGCCGGGTCCTCGACCTGGATTGGGGATGCGGCTTCAATCACTAAGGCATTCGGGTTCAGGGTCTTGATGTTCCGCCGGACAATTTCTACGTTGGCGGGATCGGCCGTATCCATCTTGTTGATGATCAGGATGTCGGCCGAGCGCACGTTCGCCTCGCCGGGATGGTAGTTGAGTTCGTGCCCGGGTCGGTGGGGGTCGACGACCACGATCTGCAAATCGCTTCGAAAGAACGGCAGGTCGTTGTTCCCCCCGTCCCACACGATGATATCGACTTCGGACTCGGCCGCACTCAACACCGCGCGGTAGTCGATCCCGGCATACACGATCGCCCCCAAGGCGATGTGCGGCTCGTACTCTTCTCGCTCCTCGATGCTGCACTCGTGGCGGTCCAGATCTGCATACTCGGAGAAGCGTTGGACTGCCTGACGGGTCAGATCCCCGTAGGGCATCGGATGCCGTACCACGCCGACCAGATGGCCTAACTGGCGAAGCAGGCTCGCCACCCGGCGACTGGTCTGGCTCTTGCCGCTGCCGGTCCTGACCGCACAGACTGAAACGACCGGCTTGCTGGACTGCAGCGTGGTGGTTCCGGTCCCCATGAGCCGAAAATCGGCACCGTTGATCAAGACTTCGGAGGCAAGATGCATCACATACTCATGGGTGACGTCGCTGTAGGCAAACACAACTTGGTCAGCCGAATGGGCATGGATCAGTTCGACCAGTTGCTGTTCGGGGTGGATGGGGATTCCTTGGGGGTAGCGCTCACCGGCCAGTGAGGCCGGATAGGTCCGGCCTTCAATATTCGGGATTTGAGTCGCAGTGAAGGCGACCACCTGATAGGCGGGATTGTCGCGAAAATAGACATTGAAGTTATGGAAATCTCGGCCGGCGGCACCCATGATAATCACTCGAGCTGGCTGCATGGTCGGTTTCGGCGGCTCCTCCCCGGTGGCAATCACATCACGGCAGGCGCTGCGATGCCTAGCAAGTGCAAGCTGTTGGCGAGCGCCTGTCTTGCGGCGGCGGTCAACCTAAGCCGGGCTGCTTGGATTGCGGTTGATTCCGCTTGCAGCACGGGAATCGCATGGTAGAAGGCGTGGAAGGTCTTTGCCAACTCATAGGCATAGTTGGCAACGTGCAGCGGCTTGTACTCGGCGGCCGCTCTGAGGACCGTCTCCGGAAAGCGTGAGATCCAATCAATCAGCTCGGCCTCGAGCGGTGCTAGCTCAAAATCGAAAGCGGCTGACGCCGGGAGACTTCCGGCCTTCCTCAAGATGCTGTTGGCCCGGACATGGGCGTTTTGAATGTAGGGAGCAGCCTGGCCCTCGAAACTCAGGGCCGAGTCCCAATTGAATACGATGTCCTTGATATTGTCTACCGAGATCAGGGCGTAGGTGAGGGCGCCGAGCCCAATCTGGCGGGCCACTTCCTGCCTCCGCTCTCCATCCAGTTCGGGGTTCTTCTCGGCGATGATCTGTTCCACCCTCCGCCTGGCCTCGTTGTAGACGTCCATGAAAAGGACAACGTGTCCGTGCCGCGACGACATGGCTCCCTCCGGTAGGGTGACGAACCCGTAGGGCAGATGGAAACATTGGGCGGCCTGGGGAAACCCCCAAAGCTCGAGGATCTTGAATACCTGCTGAAAGTGCAGACTCTGTCTGACGTCTACCACGTAGATCGAGCGGTCCACGTCGTATTCCTCGAACTTGCGTTTCGCCAGCGCCAGATCCTTCGCAGAGTAGAGGGTCGTCCCGTCGCTACGCAGCAGGACTACCGTCCGGAACTTCTCCTTGGTCAAGCCGAGTTTCTGGTCGATCTTGACGATCACTGGCCCGTCCGGCCGTTCATCCTCTGCCACCCCAGCCTCGACCAGCTCGCCGACGATCCGTTTGGCGTCTTCGTCCACTTCACTCTCGAAGAAAAACACTTCAATGGGAGCTCCCAGGATTTGCAAGATGTCTTCGAATTCGTCCAAACTCCATTTGCGGGTCATCAGCCAAAGCTGGCGAACTTCCGGGTCGCCGCTGTCCCAGCGGCGGTACAGCTCGCGGCGTTCTGCGTCGTACTGCTCGCGGCGGGCGCGCTGCTCCGGGGTTTCCTGTTCCGCCGGTTCGACCAGTGAATTGGCTTCGGTATATACCCCGGCGAGCCACTGGCCGCGCTCATGCACGCCCTGCGGCTCTTCGCCATAGTGAAACTTGTGGTATCCCCACACGCAAGTCATCACGCCCAGGCCGACGTCACCCGGATAGGCCGCCCGAATTGTCGGGTAGCCGGCGAATTCGGTCAGCCGGGCCAGCGACTCCCCGAGCACGACGTTGCGGGCATGGCCGATGTGAAATGAATGGTGGGTGTTGGGTTGGGCGTACTCGACCATCACCCGCTCGGGCTTCGGATCGCCCTTCCCGAATTCGGCTTCCCGCCCGACGGCCTCGTCCACTACCCGGGCGGCAAAAACGCCCGTGTCGAAGTACGCGTTGAGGTAGGCGTTCTGTGCTTCAATCCGATCGAATCCAGGAGGCGTTTCGAACTGCCCGGCGACCACCTCGGCAATCTCCCGGGCGCGGGCCGGGACCTTGAGCCCCGGGTTTTTTTTGGCTTCGCGGGCAGCCGCCTGATAGCAGACCGCGGTACCGATGCCCCACTGTCCTTCGAACGGAGTGGGCGCCCACTGGATGTCTTCGGGCTGGGGAATTCCGGCTCGACTAAAGGCTGCCCGCACCCGTGCGCTGAGCTCGCGGATCTCCGAGTCGAACATGGCTTAAGGCCCGGCGACTATACTGCGCGAGAAAAACAAAAGACCTCGACCGTTACAGTCGAGGCCTGAGGTGATGGCAGGCTGCACTCTCTAACCGCGATCCTGCTGGACAGCGGCCAAGCTCTTCATCAGGCGGCTCTTGCGGCGGGCCGCATTTTTTCGATGGATCACACCGGCTTCGGCTGCTCGATCAAGTTGCTGGATCGCTTCCTTTACGGCCGCGGCGGCCTGGTCTTGTTTTCCGGCCGCGATCGCCGTACGGGCGATTCTGACCTGAGTCCGGGCCCGGGTGCGCACAGGCCGATTCCGCTCCCGGCGTTTCTCATTCTGCCGGATCCGTTTCTTCGCAGAGCGCGTGTTTGCCAATTCAATCCCTTTGGTGCGGCAACTTATGATTGTAGCCGATGCAGCCGGACTTGTCCAGAGTCGGCCATTTCAACCATTGGTTTCTCAGCATGACCGATCCTCAAACTTCCACCAAACGCACCTCTCCCACGGCATCCAGAAAGCACAGCAGCCCGACCGGTTTCTCGCCCAGGATGTTCGCGGCCGACTGCATGTAGCGCTTGACTTGCTTGCCGTGGTGATTTTTCGCCGCGGTGAGACTGGCTTCGTCACGCAGCCTATCGGTCTTGAAATCCACGATCTTCCAGCCTTCTCCGCCGCGCCACAGCAGGTCGATTTTGCCGCTCTGGACCCGACCCTCGAGATCGAACGTCGTGAACGGAATCTCGCGCTGCGCGACCTCGGCCGCGTTGATCTCAGTCCACAGCTCGTGCGCCGCCAGTCGGCCCAGCAGCTCGGTTGTTTCCTCGATCGTGGACTGACGCTGGCGCGCATCCACCAGCCCCTCGCGGAAGGCCTCGTTCTCGATGAAGCGATCGTAGCCGGGGCTGCCCGGTATCGCGGATCGTTGAATGGCTGCGTGGACGATACGACCGACCGCGACCGCCGGGGCGCGCCGGCCACTGCCGGTCGCCCGCCAAGTCCGCTCCGGCTCCTGATCCAGATCGGGGTCGGTCTCTTCCTTGGGGATGGCCGGCATCACCTGGTAGAGCGGCCGCTCGCTCGAGTCCGGCCAGGCGGTGGTGCTGCCGGGCTGATGCCAACGCCGCGGTTCGGATTCGGGGGCGTTCCAGACGCGTACCTGCGCACCTCCCGAGAGCTTGACCGTCCACTCCTCCCCGACCCGCTCGGCCAACGCTTTCGGTTCCAGTCCAAGCAGCTCGAGCATCTGCTTCATCCAGCCGGCTGCGCTCAACCCTCCCCGGTTCTGGTTCAAGTGCCCGCTCACGATCAACCGCTCGCGGGCCCGGGTCGTAGCCACGTAGAGCAGCCGATTCTCTTCGGCTTGCGACTGCTCGTCATCCAACGCCCGCGATAGCCTGTAGGCGGTCGGTTTGTCTTCCATCCGGTCCATCGCGGCGGCCACGCCGAGCTCTTCCGTCAGATACACCGGCTGGGCGCGCTGCGGGCTGGTGCGCGAGGCGTCGGCCAGTACCACCAGGTCGAATTCGAGGCCCTTGGCCTTGTGGATAGTCATCAGCTGGAGCGATCCGCCCTCCCCGGCCGGGGCTTCGCCCTCTCGCACGCCGGCCTCGCGCAGCACGCCCAGGTACTCGAGGAAGGCGCTCACGTTGACCAGCTCGCTGGCCTGGGCGTCCTCCACCAGCTTGTCTAGATTTCGCCACAGGCGGGCGTGTGAGCTGGCCAGCACCGCCCGCCAGTCGAGCCGTCCGACGAGTCGGCTGATCAGCTCGGCAACCGGAAGCCGGTCGACCAGCGGATGCAGCTCGTCGAGCACCGCCTGGGCACGGCGGGCAGGGCCGATATCGTGCGGGTCGAGAACATGATCGGCCTCCGCCAGCGCGTCCCGCATCGGTCGTGGTAAGCCTCCATTCAGCCGGAGCCGAACCAGGCCCGGATCGCTAAGCCCGATGGCGGGTGAGCGCAGGAATCCGGCCAGCGCCAGATCGTCGCTGGGATCCGCAATCGCCCGCAGCGAGTTGACCAGGTCTCGGATCTCCGGCCGTTGGTAGAAGCCGCGGCCGGCGACGGTCACAAACGGAATCCCGGCTGATTCGAGCGCCGACTCGTACGGCTCGAATCCGCTCGAGGCCCGGAAGAGCAGCGCCACCTCGCTCCAATCTTGGATCACGCTGTCCAGCCGCAGCTCGACCAGCCGGTTGGCGAGGGCGTGGGCGGCTGCAATCCGCGCCTGCTCAGCCCCCTGTCCAGTCCCGAGCACAATCTCGAGGTGAGGCCCGGCGCCGGAAGCGGCCGGTTCAACGCGATGGGCGGTCAGCGAGGTGTATGGGACCTGGTACAGGTCGCCGGTCGCTTCCCGGCCCATCAACGGTCCGACGAAGTCATCAAGCCCCGAGAGCAGCGGCGCATGGGCGCGGAAGCTGAGCTCAATCTCCGGCGCCAGGCCGCCGCCGGCCAGGACCTCTTGCCGCTTCCGCCGAAATACGCGCACATCGGCGCCCCGGAAGCGGTAGACGCTCTGGCGGGCGTCGCCGACCGCGAACAGACAGCCTGAGCGATTCCCCACCAGGGCGTCAATAATGCGCCGCTGGCGCTGGTTAGTGTCCTGGAACTCATCCACCAACACCGCAGCCAGCCGCTCCCGCCAACGGTCGCCGATCTCGGGCATCTCGAGCAGCTCCAGCGCCCTGGCTTCCAGATCGTCGAAGTCGAGCGCCCGGCGGGCGTCCAGCGCACGCCGGTAG
>CAYHSI010000111.1:0-6849 GCA_964359225.1 uncultured Anaerolineaceae bacterium | reverse complement strand
CGCCGACCAGTTTCGGATGAACGCTTGCGCCCCGATTGTGCAGATGCCGCGCCGCAACCATCCCCCCGCCGCCGTTGTTGCCTGCGCCGCACAATACGACGACGGTTTGCCCTGCCAGGCGGCCACCCAACATCCGCCGCGCCTGTTCTGCTAGCTGGCGTCCAGCGTTCTCCATCATCTGGATAAGCTGGATCCCGTAGGTCTCGATCATCAGCCGATCGACTTCGGCCATTTGGGTAGCGGTGATGGCAGGAAACGGCCTCAGCCCAGGCACTGTTTGAGTGTCCTTCGACCGGGGTGCGAGCCAGGGGCCTGCCCGCTGCGGCTGCTAGCGCTCGACCTTCACGCCTCGCCAGAAGGCGACGTGGTCCCTGATCAACTTCGCCGCCTCGCTGGGGTTGGGATAGTACCAGGCCGCATCCCTGTTGGTCTGACCGGCCACCGCGATGTCGTAATAGCTGGCGAGACCCTTCCAATGGCAGGTCGTATGGCTCTGGCTGGGCCGGAAGAACTCCATATTGACCGACTCGCGCGGGAAGTAGTAATTGCCTTCTACGACGATGCCGTCCTCGCTCTCGGCCAGGACGACACCATTCCAGGTCGCTCTCGCCATGCCTGACACCAGCCTCCTCAGATCACATCAAGGCCCGATTTCTATTATCGTGCCTCTGATGCGACCAAGTCGCCGATTCTTACATCGCTAGTTCCTATTACATAGGCTCGATTTGCGCCCCCCTCTTTCCCCAGCGACAGTCGACGGGTCCAAAGAGCTGCGGGTCGAAGGTAAGAAAGGCTCCCGTGGCCGCATCCATGCTGGAGGAACCAGTGAGTTCGCGAGAGGACAATTCGAACCCACCCTGGCCCGACTGCAGTTCTATCAACTGGCGCAACCGGGAGACACGAAGGAGGCAAAGATGGACACAGATCCAGTGATCGGTAGCCCCAATGAGCCTTCAAACCAGCGACTAGAGCTGGAGGTTCGCCACGAAAACAGCCGTGGCTACCCGCTCTACAGTCCGGAGGCCGCCATCGAAGGCGCGGTGCATCAGATCCTGCTGAACGTGGGCGAGGATCCCGGGCGCGACGGCCTGAAAGAGACACCGAACCGAGTGGCACGGATGTATGCAGAGCTATTGGAAGGGTACCAACAGAGTGCCACTTCCGTCGTCGGCAACGCGCTGTTCGACGTAGAACATGGAGACGGGGAAATGGTCGTGGTCGCCGACATTCCATATGCTTCGATGTGCGAGCACCACATGCTGCCATTCGTCGGCAAAGCCCATGTCGGCTACCTGCCGGGTGAGAAAGTCGTGGGCCTGAGCAAGATCCCGCGCATCGTGGATATGTTCGCCCGCCGGCTCCAGGTCCAGGAGCGCATGACCAACGAAATCGCCGGGGCGCTGGAGGAAGCCATCGAACCCCGGGGCATCATGGTTGTCGTCGAGGGGCAGCACAGCTGCGCCCAACTGCGAGGGGTCAAGAAACACGGCGTCAACATGGTGACCACCGCCCAGCGCGGCGCGTTTCGCACCGACCGCGAGCTGCGGGACGAATTCTACCGACTGAGCGGGCGGTAAGCGGATCCCCCCATCTGACCGCTCGCTCGGCTCACTCGAGCGCACATGCTGCTCTCGGGGCTGCAACTCTGACCTAGAACAACCCCAACAGCCGATCGAGGCTCCACACTGCACCGGCCCCAAGGGCCAAGACGATCACGTCGGAGGCGATCATCATCAGGTTCTGGCCCTGTTCACACTGATAACCGGGGTTGACCTGTCGTTGCTTTGGGCGCACGCCGGCGAGTGAGAGGTAGTTCAGGTTGAGAAATATGGCGACCAGTGCAGAGACTGGGGTCAGGAAACCGAAAGTCAGCCCAATTCCCACGGCCAGTTCCCCGGCCAGGTTGAAGTAGGGAAACCAGCGCCGATTCGGGCCAACGATCCGCTTGATCAAGTTCCCATACACCGGGACGGGGTGGTTCTCGGCCAAAGCCAGGGTCCAGTCCGCCATCTGGCCGGTTACGAACCGCCGCAGCGGCTTGTGCCGAACACTCTCGAGCCACCAAAGCCCGAGGGCGATTCGCAGCATTGCGAGCCACTGCTCCGCGCCAAGCAAACCAAGAATGTCTTCCATGATCTTGCCCTCCTAGGTCGAGTAACTTCGGTACTGCTTAAGCCTAGATGCTCTGCAGAAGCGGGAACTTACCCGAGCAGTGGAAGGCGTGGAGGAGGTCACGGACGACCGCGCCCAGGCTAGCCAGGTTCTGGCCAGGTAAGAGCCGGTCGCTGGGAAGCGTCAGTTGTTACAGAGAGATCGAAGAACTGTTCAAGCGGAGGACGCGATGCTAGATGGAAACCCGAATCTTCACACTTTTGCGGCGGTGGTTCTAGCCATACTCATCGTCGCCCGCCGGCGGCTCGCCAGACCTTTCAGGCAACCAGCGCGCATTCCGGTCCGGTTCGAGGCTCAAGGCCGGCCGATCCAGCTCCAGGTGCGAATCCGGGGCAACGATCGCTTCGCTGGTCCCAGCTGAGAGCAGAAGGAGGGCCATGCAACGAAGATTGCTCAGCCTATATCCGACAATCGTTCGACTGACTTGAAAAGGAGAGACAAATGCAGAAGTTCATTGGAAAAATGGCCCGCATGTATCCACTGCTCATCGCGATGGGATTCATGATTGTGGCAATTGCCTTCGTGGTCGGTTATCTCAACTCGCAGACCGCGGCTGAGTACTTCAGCCAGACTAAAGTCGTGCGAGAGACCACCCTCACTGCTCAGCGGGCGGCAATCGAGAGCACCGGGCTGTGGCTTCCCTACTTCAAGTTCCTGGGGATTGGCCTGCTGCTCGGGGGCATCGTGATGGCGCTGCGCGTTATCCTTGACAACCTGAGGGCTGTCGGGAGCTCGGTGTTGGAGGGGCTTCCGGCGGATCAACGCCCATCGCCGCCGAATCCACCCTGGTACGGCCGGTCAATGCCAATGGTGATGATGCTCGGCGAGGTGATCCTCGTCGCGGCGCTGATCGTTTCGCTCGGCCTAGCTGGAACCGCCCGGGCGATCTTTGCCAACCCGGTGCCCGAGATCGACGCGGCTGGGGCCGGCTCCGCGCTGCTGGCGCAGCTGCAGACGATTCAGACCACCTCCGCCTGGCTGGTGCCGTTCAAATTCCTGGGGATCGCCACTGAGTTCTTGGCGATCGTCATGGGCTTGGCCACCATCCACTTCGTGCTCGGCTCGCAGATCGGATTGCTCGAAAAGGGGATCCAGATTGGTCTGGCTGCGAGAGCCGCGAAGGGGCGATCAGCCGACCATGTCCCGGCCCGCCCGGTTGGCGGTGTTCGGGCCTAAACCCATCGACCCACCCCACCTAAGGAGAAACCCATGACAAACGCAGCATTCCCCAAGCCCGCCTGGCAGATCAGAGCCTTTCCGCTCTTCACCCTGCTGGGTTGGGTCTTGATCCTCGCCTCGTTTCTGATCGGCCTGACCGTGCTGTCGTCAACTGCCGCCAGCTACTGGGGCGGTAACTCCAAGGCGGTCCGCGATGCGGCGGAGGCCGGGTCGGCCCTGATCGGTCAGCTGCAGACCCTGACCGTCACGCCGCGCTGGCTCGAGCCGTTGACCTTTCTCGGCGTGGCTTCCTTCATAACCGGGATCGCGCTGGAGTTCTCAACCATACCTGGTCTGCTGAAGGTTCGCGGCCAGGTGATGAGCGCCGCTTTCCCACTGCTCGTCAAACTCGGCGGCAAGTAGGCCGCAGAATTGGAGTGTAACCATGGAAGAGCAAAGACCTTCGTTTCCCTTCAACCTGATTGAGGGAATGATGCCCAAGTTTCCCATGATCGCGCTGGTTGGCTGGATGATGGTACTGGTTGCGTTTCTGATCGGCGCCACGGCCCTATCCTCTGGTCAGGCCGCGTTCTATGCGGATGCCAAGGCGGTGCGGGAGGGCGCGGATGCAGGCAGCGCCTTCGTACGGGCCAACCTCGACTCGCACGTCATCGAGACCTGGCTGCCGCAGTTCAAGTTCCTCGGCCTCGGCCTGGGCTTGATGGCGATCGCGATGGCGTTGGGCAGCATCGCCAAACGCCTGCGCCGAATGGGCCAGGTGATCAGCAGCCACCTGCCGGACGACCTGCGTCCGCCCATGCCCCCCGTCCCGCGGCGGGTGCGGGTCTTCCAACTCAGCACGCTGATGGGTGTGATGATCCTGCTCGCCGCGTTGGTGATCGGCATCGGGCTGGCGAGCGGCGTCGTGCCGGCCTACTACAACCACTCGATCGCCAACGAGCTGGATCTTGCCCAGCCGGGCTCCGGGCTGCTTTCGCAGCTGGCCCTGGTCAGTTCGTTCACCGACTGGCTCAACCCGCTGCGCATGGTGGGGATGGCATTTCTGTTCACCGCCATTACCCTCGCGCTGACATTGATCATTGGCACCCTGCGCACACAAGCAGCGATGCTGGTACGGTTCCACGCGGAGGCCGTTGGCCGCAGGTAACCGTCCGGCCCGGGGTAAGACCGCGGCCTCGAATCGCATCAAGAAAGCAGTGGAAGACTGGCTGGCATCTTCTCCGCCTTTGGATTGCCCCAGTGGATCAATCGAGTGGGGGGGCGCGGTTAGCCGCTGCCCCCCACTCGATTCACTACGGGCACTTTCGTTTCGCCAAGCTGAACGCGGACCAGGATCCGGACATCGCGCTGGCCTACGGAGTGGAAGGCAGGGATCCCCGAGAAGGAGAAAAAACTGGTGACCTACAAGCACGGTAAAGAGCAGGGGCGACAGAGCTTCAGCGGAACAAGGAGAGGCCGCAGTCTCCCCAGGTCGTGGTTTGTGTGGGGTGGGGCCGTCGTCGCGGTCCTCTCCATCCTAATCGTCCTCGCCGTATCGCAGTCGGGGTCGGGCAGCGGCGATTCTCCTAGCCTATCCGCGGACCGTCGCATCGCGGCGTCTGACTTCTCGATCGCACTCTACCAGGGTGCAGACGTGCTCGGCGGCGAAGAAGTTCGGTTCTCTGAGGTCTTCAGACACGGCAAACCCGTCGTGCTCAACTTCTGGGCGGGTCTGTGCCCTCCCTGTCGGGCCGAGATGCCGGGCTTCCAGAAGGTGTACGACGAGTTCGGCGGTCAATTCATCCTCGTTGGGCTGGACATCGGCCCGTTTATCGGGCTGGGCTCCAGCGAGGATGGCCGCAACCTGCTGCAGGAACTTGGCATCACCTATCCTGCCGGGACGACATCTGAGGCCGGCACGGTTGCGGCATACAAGATCCGAGGTATGCCGACCACGGTTTTCCTCACGCCACAAGGGGAGATTCTCGACACTCATATTGGAATCCTGGACGAAGGGACCTTTCGGAACAAGGTCCAAGACCTTATCCGGGTGTCGGAGGCCTCATGAGCCTGGTTGAGCTGGTGGAGACCCTCTCGCAACTGGCGAGTAACTGGCTTGGGCGTGCGGCAGATATCCTACCCCTGGGCTACGCCTTCGGCGCGGGCATGGTCTCCACCGTGAATCCCTGCGGCTTCGCCATGCTGCCTGCGTACCTGGGCCTGTATCTGGGAAGAGATGAGGAGCGATTTGTCCAGGCTTCCGTCATGCGGCGCTTCGTCCAAGCCCTGGCCGTTGCGGCTGCGGTGAGTGCAGGGTTTGTCGTGCTATTCGGCGCGGCCGGCCTGATCATCGCCGCAACCGGTTCCTTGGTCATTCCCGCCTTTCCATGGATTGGCCTGGGCATCGGCGTACTTCTCGCCGGGCTGGGGCTCTGGCTGATAACGGGCCACACGCTTTACGCCGGCTTCACGGAGCGGCTGGCCGACCGACTGGGTAACCCCGGCCAAAAGGGCATCCGTGGCTTCTTTGGGTTCGGCATCGCTTACGGCACCGCCTCGTTGAGCTGTACCCTGCCCATCTTCCTCACTGTAGTGGGGAGCGCCCTTGCCGTTCAGGGCTTCCCGTCAGCGGCGACCCAGTTCGTGAGTTATGCCCTGGGCATGGGACTGGTTATCGCTGTGCTAACAGTGGGCCTCGGCCTGTTCAAAGGTGCTGTAGTGGTTGGTCTGCGCAAGACGCTGCCTTACTTTCAGACCCTGAGCGCCGCGCTGCTGATCCTGGCCGGCGTTTACATCGTCTACTATTGGCTCACGGAGGGCCAACTCGCGAAGGTGTTTTTCTAGCCGCTGGTTGCGCGGCCATTCGTAGTTGGGAACGGAGCACAGCAGACTGCCGCCTCAGCCTAAGGGTAAGGCCGGCGCAGGTCACGTTGTCTCTATGGCAAGAAAGGAATGAAACCCATGGCCAAGCCCATCGCAGTAACGAACGAGAATCTCAATGAGCACGTGTTGCAGTCACCGAAGCCGATCCTCGTGGACTTCTGGGCCCAATGGTGCGGGCCCTGCCGAATGCTGGCGCCGGTCATTGACAGCCTGGCAGCCGACTACGATGGTCAGGTCAGGTTCGCCAAGGTGAACGTGGACGAAAACCCGGAACTGGCAATGCGCTATCGGGTGCAGGGCATCCCGACGCTCGTCCTGTTCTTCGGCGGGAAAGAAATCGGCCGCTTCGTCGGCTACATGTCGAGAGAGCACCTCGGGCGAAAACTCGAAGCCGCCTTGCCGGTGGTCGCCTAGTTGGGTCGGTAAGGCTCGAGCCTGTCATGGCGTCTGTATGGCTGAACCGCCCGCTCACGGATGAAACTCAGCCGGGCAATAAACTCTCGTGACACAGATTCGCGCCGTTCGTCTCTCGAGGAGGAAGTCATGACAAGCATACCGGCATACACCGCCCGTCCATCGTTGTCACTGAAACTGCTGGCCGCCGGCTTGGTCGCCAGCGTGGTGATGGGCATGTGG
>CAYHSI010000110.1:0-6860 GCA_964359225.1 uncultured Anaerolineaceae bacterium | reverse complement strand
GCGTGATGCTCTTCGGACTGGCGATTTTCCAATACGGAACTTGGCGGCAGGCCAAGATCACGTTCCCTGATGAATCGCGAGCTCAGCTGGTCGGAGTTTCTGCGAACCAATTCGAATGGAATGCAACCTATCCCGGTGCGGACGGCCGACTGGGGACCCCGGATGACTTGGCGGCTCCCATCAATGTCCTGCATTTCCCGGTTGGAGTCCCGGTGATCATCGAGCTGCAGTCGACCGATGTCATTCACAGCTTTTTCATCCCGGTGCTGCGGGTGAAGCAGGATGCCGTGCCGGGGCGCCCGGTGCGGCTGTGGTTTGAAGCTACCCAGAGTGGCCAGCACGAGCTCGCCTGCGCCGAGTTGTGCGGCCTCGGCCACTACCGCATGCGGGGCCAGGTGACGTTCGAGGCCCCGGAGACCTTTGAAGCGTGGTTGGTCGAGCTTGCCGCGCGGCAGGCGGGAGGGTAAGGCGCCGATGAGCGGCACTACCGAGCTAAGTTTCATCCGCCGCTACGTGTTCTCCACCGATCATAAAGTTATCGGCCGGCAGTTCTTGTTTACCGCGCTGGCTTTCTTCACTTTGGGCGGCACCCTGGCAATGCTGATGCGGACCCAACTCGCCTGGCCGTGGCAGGAGATCCCGGTGCTCGGCAAACTGCTGTACGGAAATTCCGGGAACATCCTGGCGCCAGAAGCCTACCCGGCCCTGGTGACCATGCACGGCACGATCATGATCTTCTTCTTCATCATTCCGATCCTGTCCGGCGCGTTTGGAAATTTTCTGATCCCGCTCATGATCGGCGCCCGCGACATGGCGTTTCCCAGACTGAATCTGCTCTCCTATTGGGTGATGGTCCCCGCATTCTTGGTGATGTTGTCCAGTTTCTTCGTGGCGACCGGGACCGCGGCGGCCGGCTGGACTTCCTATGTCCCGCTCAGCGCCCTGCGCGACATGATCCCCGGCTCCGAAGCCGGTCAGACGCTGTGGGTGATCAGCCTCATGTTGGTCGGTACCTCGTCCTTGATGGGTGCCATCAACTACATCACAACGATCGTCATGCTGCGCGCTCCCGGGATGGACATGTTCCGCTTGCCGATGACGATTTGGGCTCTGTTCGTCACGGCGATCCTGGTGACCTTCGCAACCCCGGTGCTGACCGCGGCCTTGATCCTGCTGCTGCTCGAGCGATCGATCGGGACTCTGTTCTTCACGGTCGGAGCCGGAGGCCAAGTCATCTTGTGGCAGCATCTCTTCTGGTTTTATTCGCACCCGGCCGTTTATATCATGATTCTGCCGGCCATGGGAATCGCCTCGGATGTCATCTCGACCTTCTCCCGCAAGCCGCTCTTCGGCTACAAGCCCATGGTCTACGCGATCATGGCGATCGCCGGCTTGGGGTTCATCGTCTGGGGCCACCACATGTTTGTCAGCGGAATGAACCCCCTGCTGGGAATGACTTTCATGACCTCCACCATGATGATCGCCTTGCCCTCCGCTATCAAGACCTTCAACTGGCTGGGGACCCTGTGGCGGGGCGACCTGCACCTCACCGCGCCAATGCTGAACGCCTTGGCGTTTGTGTCCACCTTCGTCATCGGCGGACTCAGCGGGGTATACTCGGCGGCCACCCCGGTAGATATCTTCTTGCATGACACCTACTGGATCGTGGGTCACATCCATTACGTGCTGTTCGGGGGCAGCGTGTTTGGAGTCTTCGCCGCCGTCCAGTACTGGTTCCCCAAGATGTTCGGCCGAATGATGAATGACGCCTGGGGCAAGATTCATTTCGGCCTGACCTTTGTGAGCTTCAACCTGGTATTTCTGCCAATGTTCATCTTGGGGGCCTATGGAATGCCGCGTCGGATTGCCGACCCCTATCAGTACGAGATGTTCGCCCCGCTGCAGGGACTCAATCAGTTCATGACCTTCGGTCTGTATGTGCTCGCGCTCACCCAGGTCTTCTTCTTCGTAAACGTGTTCTACAGCCTGTTCCGGGGCAAGGCTGCCCCGAGCAACCCCTGGCAGGCGAACACCCTTGAGTGGACCGTCAGCTCACCGCCGCCGCATGAAAACTTTCATAAGGTTCCGACGGTACACCGCGGGCCTTACGAATACAGCTCGCCGCTGGTCGCCGAAGACTGGCTGCCGCAAGACCGATTTCTCGATGGGGCCAGACCCCCGGCGGTCCCAGAGGCGCCGTATCCGGCAGCCAGCCCAGCCTCGGATTGAACCGCCCGAAAAAGGAGGCCGACAATTGCTACCGAGTTCACCGTCCGGTTGGAGCACAATCCAGGATCGCTAGCCTTTCTCTCCAAGGCGTTGGGCGAAGCCGAAGTCAATATTCGGTCCCTGGCAGGAATGGTCTGTGATGGCAAAGGAGTGATCAAATTGATCACCAGCGACGTGGAGGCCACTCGGGCCAAGCTTGAGCAGGTTCACGCCGATTTCGATCAGCGGGAGATTCTCACGGTGACTATGGCAGACCGTCCGGGTGCGCTCGGCGATTTTGCCAGAGTGCTGTGGGAGGCGAATATCAACATCGACACCATCTATGTCCTCGACACCGCCGGTGGCTACACCGAACTGGCGATCGGGGTCGACAAGCTGGAAGAAGCCAAACAGCTTCCGCTCGCCCAATACTAAGGAGGATGAGCCCGTGGAACATTCAATCGAGCGTCGAGCCGGACCGTTGGCCGGAGTCAGCATTACCAAGTTCGCCGTATGGCTGTTTCTGGCCTCGGAGGCGATGTTCTTCGGCGGGCTGATCTCGGCCTATCTGGTCCTGCGGTTGGCCGGCAGCGATTGGCCGGTCGTCGCCGACGTGCTGAATGTCCCGCTGGTGGCAGGCAACACCTTCATCCTGATCGTGAGCAGCTTGACCATGGTGTTTGGGTTGGCTTCAATTGAATCCGGCGACCAGCGTCGCCTGCGCCAGTACTTGATTGCCACGGCAGTGCTCGTCAGCATTTTTCTAAGCATTCAAGCCGTGGAATGGAGGGCCTTGCTTCTTGAGGGCACAACCGCCAGCACCACCCTGTTCGGATCGACCTTCTTCACCCTCACCGCATTCCACGGGCAGCAACTCCTGCGACGGGTGCTCGTCATGCTCTACGTAATCGCCCCTGCCTTCCAGGGCCGGTACACCAAAGAGGAACACGGCGGGGTGGAATTGATGGGTCTGTACTGGCACTTCGTGGATGTGGTATGGATTTTCCTGTTCACAATCGTTTACCTGGTCTAGCCTGGGAGTAGACACTGGATGAGTGCAGCGAAGAGGTCAAGGTATCTGACGGTTTTTGCCGCTCTGGCGGTGTTCACGGTAATCGAAGTGGCGGTTGCCTTCACCGCGATCGCAAAGCCGACTCAGGTCGTCATGCTGCTCGCGCTAGCGCTGATCAAGGCAAGCCTGGTGGCCTTGTACTACATGCATCTGCGCTCCGAAGGACCCCTGCTAAGGGTCATCGCCGCATTTCCGATTCTGCTGGTGATCGTGCTGTTGTTGCTGCCCGTTTTTGATTTGGCCCTGGCCCAATAGCCGGCCAGCGTCCAGGTGAGCGAGCGCGCTGCGATCAGATCACTCGCTCTCCATTCCCAGCCGCGCACGAATCTCATGGTGCAGGGTGATCAATGAGCGAACCTGAAGCGACCGTCGTAGCGAACGAATCCGTTGAGCTGCGGCCGTGGGCGGCGGGCCCGGTCTACAAGAAGGCCCTGATCCCGACCGACAATTCCGAGCTCTGTCATGCCGGGATCGACTGGGGGGTGGACTTTGCCCGAAAGTGGGGGACCCTGCTGGTCGGCAACCACGTCTACGCCGCCCGGCTGCATGACGACCGTTTCCGCCAGCTGGAAGTTGGCCTGCCGGCCCGCTTCCAGACGGAGAAGGAAATCGGACGTCAGCGGAATATCCACGACAAGCTGATCGAGACCGGGCTGATCCTGATCTCGGATTCGTTCTTAGACGTGCTGGACAAACGCGGCGAAGAGAACGACGTCCAGATCGAGCGCAAGTTGATGGAAGGCATTCACTTCGAACAGCTTTCCAAGGACATCAACTCCCACGACTACGATCTGGTCATTATGGGCGCCCACGGCATCGGTCAGGTCAAACGCAGCCAGCTGGGGATGGTGACCGCCCGGGTCTCGCGCTTGATCACGACCGACATGCTGATCATGCGGCAGTCCGGCCGGAAGCTGAGCGGCGGGAAAATCCTGGTGTGCGTCGATGGTTCGGCCTATTGTTTCGTCGCGCTACGCAAGGCCCTCCGCCTGTCGCAGGAATTCAACACCAAGGTCCACTGCGTGTCCGCCTTCGATCCCTTCTATCACTACGCGGCCTTCGACAACATTCGCCACGTGCTCTCCTACCAGGCCGGCAAGGTGTTCAAGTTTGAAGAGCAGGAAGAGCTGCATAACAACATCATCGACCGCGGGCTGAAGAAGGTCTGCGAAGCCAACCTGCTCCGGGCGGAGCAGGTGGCGGCCGAGGAGGGAGTGGAGATCACTACTGAAGTCCTGGTTGGGAAGCCGTTTGCAAAGATCGTTGACGTGTGTGAGCGGGACGACTACGACCTGGTCGTGATCGGGCGATGGGGGGCCCACCACGTGGAAGGCGCGGATCTTGGCTCCAACAGCGACAATCTGCTCCGGCTGGCCATCAACAACCTGTTGATCGTCGGCGCGGCCGACGCCCGGCCGTTCGATATCCCAATGCTGGAAGAGTACGAAGAGGAGCCGCTGGAGTGGGACGACGACGCCCTCAAGTTGGTCCTCCGCGCGCCGCCCTTCGCACAGGCCATGGCGAAGGCCTCGGTCGAGGAATACGCCCGCCACGAGGGTCACGAGCGTGTCACGATTGACCTCTTATACGGGGCGCTCGGTGACATTTTGCCCCCCTCAGCCAAGCACTTGATGGGGCTTGAGACCGAAGACCGGAAATTGGCCGAGGCGCGTGAGAAGGCGCGCTCTCCGATTGAGGAGTACGTGCCGCACGAGCGAGCTTTCCCTTGGACCGACGAGGCACTGGAGCGAGTGAAGAGTCGTGTGCCTCCGTTCATCCAGCCGATGGCGATGCTGGCGATGGAGCGCTACGCACGGGAAAAGCAGCTGCCGGAGGTAACGCTCGAAGTCACGATCCAGGTGGCGCGCCGCCTCGGATATGCGAGTGACGACGGGCCGTCTCAGGAGCTGACCTGGACCGAGGAGGCGCTGGAGCGGCTCTCCCGAGTTCCCAAGTTCGAGCGGGTGATGGTCAAAGAGATGGTGGACAGCCTGGCCCGGGAAGCCGGACATTTGGAAGTCAACTATGAAATCGCCGACGAAATGCTCCGCAAGGTACGTGAGCTTTGGGAGGCCGAGAGTGAGGGCGCTTTCGGTTATTTCAAGGGCATGTCCGGCCCGCAGTCCGCAGACCAGAGCCCAGGCTCGGGTGAGGCACCTGCCTCAGGCGATTGAAAGCGTGGGTGTGAGGCCCGCAGCAGTGCGCGATTGAGCATGGAGAGACTTCCTGCTGTGGACGTGTTGGGGCAGGTGGTTGCCCAGCGAACCGCAGTCGCCCGCCGACTCGCATCCGTCCGGCGGGTCGTAGCCATCGCCAGTGGCAAGGGTGGGGTCGGCAAGAGCCTGCTGACCGCTAACCTGGCTGCCGCCCTCGCGACCGACGCTTCCAGGGTCGGGGTGCTGGACGCCGATATCCACGGGCCGAGCGCCGCCCTGATGCTCGGTGCCCGCGGGCAGCGGCCAAAGCTTGGCCCGCAAGGGGCGCGGCCGGCCATCGGGGTATGCGACGTGCGCGTCATGTCCATGGACTTATTTCTGAAAGATGATGATTCAGCGGTCCGCTGGCGACACTATGGGGGGCTTGCCGACGATACCTTTGTCTGGCGCGGGACTCTCGAAGCCAATGTCCTGCGTGAGTTTCTGGCCGATACCGATTGGGGAGAACTGGATTACCTGTTGGTTGATATGCCTCCAGGTGCGGACCGCTTCGATACCCTCTTGAGATTACTGCCGGAACTCGGCGGCGCGGCAATGGTCACCACCCCCAGCGAGGCTTCGGTGCTGGTGGTCCGAAGAGCGGCCGCCGCGGCTCAGCACTCCGGGGCTCGAATCCTCGGCCTGGTTGAAAACATGGCCGCGACCTCCGGACCGGGGCGCGGTCGGGACTTGGCCGATGACCTGGGGATCCCCTTCTTAGCGAGCGTCCCATTCGATCCTGACCTCGCCCGGAACACTGAAGCCGGGAGGCCAGGGGTGCTGATCGACCCGGGGGCGCCCGGAGCACGGGCGATCCTCGAACTGGCCAATCGGCTCAAAGGAATCCTGGCTTGAAATTCCGCTGCGAGGAATGTCAGGAAACGATGGAGTTCGTGTCGAATGACACCGACGGCGCCAGCGGGGTGATGGCCATCCAGTATTCCTGCCCAAATTGCGGCCGCCGGATTTCAATGGTCACCAATCCGGGCGAGACCCAGATGGTGTCCAGCCTTGGAGTGACCATCGGCCATGAAGCGCTCGCCGAGGGCGGGGCCGGGCCAATGAATCTCATTCGCCGCTCGCTGGAAGGCGAAGCCGGCTGGACCGACGACCGGGGTTTGCTGGATCCGGTGTGGACCGAGGCCGCCGAAAGGCGCTTGGCTGCGGCCCCGGGATTCGTCCAGGGGATGGTCCGCCGGCTGTACACCGATTGGGCGAAGCGTAACGGGTATGAGGAGGTTAGCCCGGCCGTGATGAGCAAGGCCCGGGACGCTCTCGGAATGTCCGAAATGTGATTGCGCTGGCGGGAAGTCCTCACAGGCAGGCGGCGGTTGGCTATGCTGGGATCGGAGCGCTGGTCATCCTGATCACGCTGTTTGCAAGAT